>JBIIIL010000095.1:0-8960 GCA_044234825.1 Phycisphaerales bacterium | reverse complement strand
GGCGAGATCAAGGTCACTGTGCTGCGCGAGGTGCGTGCGGAGGCCACCGCGCGCTGAGGCGCGCGCACGGCGCGGCGGCAGCTGCGTCCGAGCGCATGCGGCGCGCCGCGACTGGGACCACGCTCACGTGCAGACGCTCTCGCACATCAAGTCGCTGCTGGCTGCGCGGGGCATCGCGCCACGCCACGCCTTCGGCCAGAACTTCCTGCACGACCACAACCAGATCCGCAAGCTGGTGGATCGCCCTGGCATCCGCCCGGGCGACACCGTGCTTGAGGTCGGGCCGGGCACGGGCGCGCTCACCGTGGCGCTGATCGCCGCTGGCGCCCGCGTGATCGCCGCCGAGCTCGACCGCGACATGTGCGCGATCGTCACGGGCGAGGCTGCACGCGCCACGGAGATGCCGCGCCCCGCAGGCTCCCCGCCTGTGCAGGAGGCATTCGTGCTCGTCGAAGGCGACTGCCTCGCCGGCAAGCACGCGATCTCGCCTAGGCTTGCCGCGGCGCTGGGCGACCGCCCATTCACGCTTGCGGCAAACCTCCCTTACCACGCGGCCACGCCGCTGATGCTCAACCTGCTCTGCGACTGGCCCACATGCCGCGGGCAGTACGTCACGATCCAGCGCGATGTGGCCGACCGCCTGATGGCCACACCATCAACCGATGCGTATGGCGCGCTCTCGGTGATGGCCTCGCTGCTCGCGACAGTCAGCATGATCTCGGTGCTGCCGCCGGGATGCTTCTGGCCTGCACCCAAGGTCACGAGCGCGATGGTGGCGATCGAGCCGCGCACTTCCCGCGTCGCAATCGACACCCACCATCTCTCCGCGTTCCTTCACCGTGTCTTCTCGATGCGGCGGAAGCAGCTCGGGCGGATCCTCGGCGATGCGGTGGCGTGGCCCGAAGGCGTCACGCGCACGATGCGCCCCGAGGAGCTCAGCCCCGAGCAGCTGCTGGAACTCTCGAGGCGGGCACCAGCTCCCGAGTCCGGGCCCACTGCACCGCCTGCCTGAACATCCGCAGCCCCAGCGGCTCGCGCTGACGCTGCTCGGCCGGAACGCGCGTCCACGTGGGATGCTGGGTCCATCGCGTCCATCGCTCTGGATGCGGCATGAGGCCGAAGATCACGCCCGAGGGATCGCAGATGCCGGCGACCGCGCCCATCGAGCCATTGAAGTTCTCGTCGCGCGAGTAGCGCAGCGCAACCTGCCCGCCGGACTCGAGCCTCGCCATCGTGGCAGCATCGGTGAAGAACCGGCCCTCGCCGTGCGCGCTTGGCAGCATGTCGTCGGGCGCCTCGCAGGCGAGGCCATGCGTCCAGACGCAGACGGTGCCCGCCGGAATCTCCACGCGCGTCCAGCGGTCCACGAACCGTGCGCCCTGGTTCTGCAGGAGCGCCACGGAGGCCGGTGCGGCCTTGTCGGGCCATGCCGCGCCAGCCGGTCCGGGCAGCAGCCCCGCCTGCACCGCGATCTGGAATCCGTTGCACGGGCAGATCATCGGCACGCCGCGTGCGGCCGCATCGCGCAGCGCGGGGTACACCTCGCGGCGCATCAGCGCGCCCATGATGCGGCCCGCGGCGATGTCGTCGCCGAAGCTGAATCCGCCGGGAAGCCCGATCAGGTCCGCACGCGCGATGCGCAACGGGTCACGCACGAGCGCCGACAGCAGCGCACGCTCCGCGCGCGCGCCCGCCGCCTCGAACGCCTGCGCGAGCTCGCCATCGCAGTTGATGCCGGGGGCCGTGATCACCAGTGCTGTCAGCTCATGCGCGCTCATCGTTGCCTCGCGTGTGCGTTGGGGCAATGCCCAGATCCGCGGTCCGTCCTCCGATCATGCCTGCCATGACGACTCCCATGCGGCACGCAGCGCATCGACGCTGATGCGTTCCGGCGCCGTGCCGCCGTCGATCGCCAGCTCGCCCGAACCGTCGAAGCGCCCGATCGTCGCATGCGGCACATCTCCAAGCGCATCGCGCAGTCCGGGCAGGTCGCGCTCGCGCACCTCGAGCAGGTACCTCGACGGATCCTCGGCAAATGCGACCGCACGCACGTGCGCAAGCGCCGCATCACCATGGCCCGCGCCGCCATCGCTCGCACGCCGTGCCGCGGCGCCATGAAGCAGCTCGTTGGCTGCCCGCGCAGACCGCGTGAGCGGCACCTTGCGCAGGTCGATGTGCAAGCCGCATCCGCCGGCAAAGGCCATCTCGGCGGCCGCCACAAGAAGCCCGCCCTCGCTCGGGTCGTGGGCGCTGCGCACGAAGCCAGACCTGATCGCCTTCGCCACCGCGGCCGCAATCGCAGGACCGCGCTCAAGATCCACGCGCGGCATCGCAAGCGCGCCCTCGCGGTCAAGCCCAGCCACCAGCGACCAGTGCGATCCGCCGAGATTCGTGCCCGTCTCGCCCACGATGACGAGCACAGTCGCGTCGCCGGTCGCGGCGCCCTTGGCGTCCATCGTCACGCAGCGCGTCACGTCGGCCACGATGCCCATGCCCGTGATCAGCAGCGTCGGAGGGATGCGGATCACGCGCCCGCCCTCGGCCACGAACTGGTTGTTGAGCGAGTCCTTGCCGCTGACGAATGGCGTGCGGTACGCCTTCGCGCCGTCGTAGCACGCCTCCGCCGCACGCACGAGCGACGCGAGGTTACGCGGATCGCCGCAGCTCGGCCAGCAGAAGTTGTCGAGGATCGCGATGCGCGACGGATCCACGCCCGTGCACACCAGGTTGCGCACGCACTCGTCGATCGCCGCGAGCCCCATCACGTAAGGGTCGGCAGCGAGCCCGGTCGCGAGCCCGCACGCGATGCCCACACCGCGCGTCGAGCCAGCCTTGGGCGCGATCACCGACGCATCACCAGGCCCACCGGGACCCACGCCCACCAGCGGCTTCACCACGCTCGTGCCCTGCACCTCGTGGTCGTACTGGCGGATGATCCACGCCTTGCTGGCGATGTTGGGATGCGACAGCAGCGCACGCAGCGCATCGGTGATGGACTCCGCAGCGCCCACACGCGGAATCTCCCCGCCCTCGGCGGTCGCGCCCGCAAGCCCTGAATGCTCGCGCGCCCAGAGCGGCTCCCAAGCCGCCTCGCGCGTCGGCATCGGGATCCCGCCATGCAGGAACCCGCAGTCGAGCCGTCCCACCTCGGTGCCGTGCCAGCGCAGGACGATCTCGCGGGTGGGCGTGCCGAACGTGCCCAGTTGGCAGCACTCCACGCCATGGTCCGCGCAGATCGCGCGCACGCGCGCAAGCGCCGCAGGCGGCACCGCAAGCACCATGCGCTCCTGCGCCTCGCTGATCCACACCTCCGTGGGCGACAGCCCGTCGTACTTCGTCGGCGCGCGCTCAAGGTGCACCTCAGCGCCAATCTCGGCCCCCATCTCGCCGACCGCGCTCGAGAAACCGCCGGCGCCGCAGTCGGTCAGCCCCCGGTACAGGCAGCCGCCCGCCTCGTCGCGCATCGCGAGGATCGCATCAAGCAGCGTCTTCTCGGTGATGGCGTTGCCGATCTGCACCGCGTGGCTGAACTCATCGGCGTGAGTGTCCGTCAGCTCCGCGCTCGAGAACGTCGCGCCGTGGATGCCGTCGCGACCGGTGCGACCGCCCACCGCCACGATCACGTCGCCATCGAGCACCTGACCCTTCACGTGCGTGCGCGGCATCATGCCGATGCAGCCGCAGTAGACGAGCGGGTTGCCGATGTAGCGGTCGTCGAACCACACCGATCCCGACAGCGTCGGGATGCCCATGCGGTTGCCGTAGTCGCGCACGCCGGCCACCACCTGCGGCAGCACGCGCGACGGCGGCAGGCATCCACGCGGCACGCGCGCGCCGACCGGATGCGCCACGCAGAACACATCGGTCGCCGCAATCGGCTTCGCGCCGCGACCGGTGCCGATCACATCGCGGATGCAGCCGCCAATGCCGGTCGCCGCGCCGCCATAGGGCTCAATGGCGCTGGGATGGTTGTGCGTCTCGACCTTGATGCAGACCGCATCGCTGTCGTCGAAGGCGATCACCCCGGAGTTGTCGGAGAAGACCGAGAGGCACCAGTCGATTGGCTTCGCCTGCGTGTCCACGCCTGGGCCAGGCAGCATCGGCGACCGGCCGATGAGCTCATGCGTCGCGGCCGCCACCGTGCTCTTCAGCAGGTTGCGGATGATCACCGATCCGTCTGCCTGCGGCTCGTGCCCCGGGCGCATCTCGGCGGTCGCGGCGACCAGGTCATCAGGCCCCGAAGGCCTGTAGCGCACCGTTGCCTTGAGTGTCTTGTGCACGCAGTGCTCGCTCCAGGTCTGCGCAATCGTCTCGAGCTCAATCTCGCGCGGCTCGCGGCCAAGGCGCGCGTACTCCGCCTGCACCGCACGCATCTCATCGAGGGACAGGAAGAGGTGCGCCTCGCGCGAAAGCTTCTCGAGTTCCGCGTCGCCGAGCCCGCCGAGCTTCACCTCGCGGATGCGCAGCTGGTATGGCGTGCCGCGCACGAAGTCCGCGGGGTGGTACGCCCCATCGTGGACCGCATGAATCACGGTGTTTGCCACCAGCGACTCGACCGCGGCACGCGCAGCCGCCGCATCCATCCCGTCGAACTCGTACCGGTCACCCGTGCGCACCTCGACCTCTGCACCCGTCAGCGCAGCGATCGCCGCACGCACGCTCTCGGCCGCAGGATCCATCACGCCAGGCAGCGGATGCACCTCGACCGCGCTCGTGGCGCCGACAGTCGTTCCACCGGCACGATGATCCTCACCAGCCCCATCGCGCACACCCGCACTGGCGCGGCGAGCTCCAGCCGCCACGCTCGCGCGCTGCGTCACCGGATCGGCGAGCAGCTCGCGCGCCACTCGGTCGGCGACCGCAGCGTCATCAAGCCCGCGGATCAGGTACACCGCCACATGCGTCACCCGCGTCGGCGTGCCGTACCCGGCCGACTTGATGCGCGCGCGCAGCGCAGCGCCGCGCGGGTCTCCCACGCCATCGGCCGCCCTCACCTCAATCCGAGTCACGCTCGCGCGCGCAGTCTCCGCCTCTGCCATCATGGCCATTTCGCGATCCTACCGGGGTCGCCCCGTCGCCCGGACCGAGACACGGGCCCGGCCGGCCCGCTCAGAACAGCAGCTGCATCTGGGTGCGGATCACGACCTGCCCATCGTTGCTGCCGCCGCCGTTGTTGGTGTAGTCCACCATCCAGTCGGCACCGCTGTTGGCCCAGTCGATGATCGGGGTGAAGCCGAAGCCCACGTCCGCAGACCACTTCAGGTTGCGGTTCTTCGAGCCCTCCGGGAACCAGTTGAGCCCGACCGTCAGGATCGAGAGCTGCTCGGCATTGGCGCTAGTCGCGCCGGCGAAGGTTCGGAACTTGTTGCTGTCGCTGTCGCCCCACTCGTACCGGCCGTAGAGCTCGACGTCATCGGACACGAAGTAGCCAGCCTCTGCCATCGCCGACCACTGGTCCATTCCATCTTCAATGCTCCCATCGCGGGTCATCATGCTGTCCACAAGATTGACGCGCCGGTAGATGCCTGCGGCGAAGATGTGGAAGCCGGGCCACTCAAGCGTGAGATCCGCCGTGGCCGCCCACATGCTCTTCATGGGATTGACCGGGTTGGTCACAGAGGTCGCCGGAATCTGCCGCAGGCTCTGCGCCATGAAGGCGCCGCCCAGCAGCACGCCGAATTCCTCGTCCGGGGTGCCCATCATGTCCCTGAACTGGGACCAGTTTCCCGCGACGCGCCATTCGCCGCGGGTCGACATCGCATAGTTCACGGGGTTCGAGCCGATGGGCTGGTTGAAGCCGCCGTTGTAGTTAGCCAGCGCACCCGCAGTGCCTTGGCTGAGCGCGAGTCGAGAGACTTGCACGCCGGAGCCGTTGGCGCGCAGCGCATCCCCGAAGAACCCGCGTAGGCGGAAGTGCTCGGTGCGCCAGTCGGCCATGATTCCCTGCGAGAACTTGGGCGTCAGCATCTCGCTCGCCAGCGACCGCTCGATCACCATCTGCATCGTGCTGGTGACGAACTCCTCCCGGTTGAAGGGCACCTTGTACTGGCCAATCCTCACGTTGAGGCCCTCGGCCAGCTCCTTCTGGATGAAGACATTCTCGAGCGAGCCGTTCGACGCCGTAGCGGTCTGGAAGCGGTTCCAGATCGGCTGCAGCTCGTAGGTCCACGAGGGATCGATGATGTAGCCCGAGAAGTCGAGCTTCATGCGGCGGAACTCGAAGCCCCACGTGTTGTCCGACGACGTCGGCTGGCTCGGGGAGCCGGGTGCAGCCCCGGCCGCAGTCCCCATGTTCTGGTCGGTCAGCGCCCAGCGCGCCTGAATCTGCGCGCGGATCTGCATCTTGAACTTGCCGTCCTCGCTCGCCAGGAAGAAGTGCTTGTCCCACCCCGCGGTCGCCCCTTGACCCTTCAGGTTGGTGCGCGACTGGGCATCGGAGATGACATCGCGCACCAGCGCCCGGATCTCCTCCGCACGATGCTCCGTAAGCCATCGATCCCCGTACTCCGCCCGCAGCGACGCCATCTCGTTCTGGTGGCGCGACTCCATCTCGGCCATCTTGGCGCGCAGCTCGGCGATCTCGTCCTCGAGGTTTCGGGGAGAGGCATCATTGCTCTCCGCGGGCGCGCTTGCGGAGATGGGCGGCAACCCAGAGCCCGCATGCCGGGCCGGCATCGTCACGATGTCCGCGGCGCCAATGGGAGGGTCCGCGGCAAGCCCCGGCGAGACCAAGAGGGCTCCGCAGGCCATTAGGGCACCGGCACTCGCAACGATGGGGCTCATGAAGGGCGTGAACGTAGATGCACGCGGTTCACAAGTTGTTCATCTGAACCGCGAACACACACAACCTTCGCACTTCTTCACATACCTTCACACGATCTGAACAATCTGCAGGAAGCGCCTGCAAGTCCTATAAACAAATGTGCCGCACGCTGCGCCAGCGCCGCCCCCCGCTCGCGGGCGCGACCACTCAGAACATCAGCTGGATCTGGGCCCGCATCACGAACTCGTCAGACTCCGATCCGCGCCAGCCGATCTGCGGCGTGGCGAAGGCGGGGTCCACCGGCGTGAACGCGTATCCGAAGTCGGCGCTGACCTTGAGGTCCTGTCCGTCGATGTACCAGTTCACGCCTACGGTCGCGATCGACAGGTGCGACTGGCCCTGCGTGAACTGAATGATCGGCTGCGCGCCGCCGCCACCGCCCGAAAGCCATGGATCGCTGTTGTTGGCGTATCCGTACTCGTATCGCACGAACGCCTCCCACTTGGGAGCGAAGTATCCGGCGAACTGCACCTGCGCACCCATCGCGTACGTGTTGCCGATGTCGTAGAAGTTGTAGGGCGGCAATGTGTTCGCGTAGAAGGCGCTATGCGAGCTCACGTAGTTCCAGTAGCCCGCGACGTACAGCGACGCGCCGCCAAGCAGCATGGTGTAGTCGGCCGTGATGCCGAACCAGTCGTTGGCCTGGCCGCTCGAGTTCGGCAGGAATGGGCCGAGGTTTGCGGCAGGCAGGGTCTCGGTCGGGTTCGTGCCCTGGAGGTTGAACGCGATGCCGAACAGCCAGCCTGGATCGGTGCCCTCGGGGCTTGTGAACTGGTCGAACTGCCGCCAGGCACCCGCACCCTTCCACTCGAAGCGGCTCGTCACCGCCCACTTGGCCGGCTGGTCCTCCCATGTCGAGTTCCAGGGCTGCGAGCCGACCACCTGCACCGGTCCGAAGAGGTAGTCGTTTCCGCCATCATTGACCGACAGGCGCCAGCGCATCTCATCG
Source organism: Phycisphaerales bacterium (assembly GCA_044234825.1). Classification (GTDB taxonomy): domain Bacteria; phylum Planctomycetota; class Phycisphaerae; order Phycisphaerales; family SM1A02; genus ZLKRG44. Next base: position 1,188 of record JBIIIL010000095.1, on the reverse strand, counting down.
GTGAGGTACTCGAGCTCCAGGCCCTGCGTGTATCCAATCGAGTAGTGCTCCGCGATGACCGACCGCGCCACCGCCATCTGGTACTGCTCGAGCACCAGGAAGTCGCGGCTGTACGGGGACCGGAACTGGCCCGCTCGGAACGACCACTCGTCGGTCAGCGCAATGCGCACCCAGGCATCCATCAGCTGCAGCTGTCCGCCATCGCCTCCGTACTGAATGAAGCCGCCGGGCTCGCCGGCGCCCTGCAGACGGAAGTCGCTCGGCGTCTCGTTGGCAAAGCGCGCCTTGACCATGTAGGTCACATCGGGGGAGAAGATGTGACCATCGATCCAGAGCTGGGTGTTCGGCAGGTCGAAGCCCGTCGCGGTCAGGTTGGTGGGGAAGTCCGCTGCCCCCTGCGGCAGCGACTGCCGCATCTCGCTCCAGACCCACCGAGCCTGCGAGAAGCCGGAGATGTTCATCCGGAAGCGGCCGTCTGGACTCGAGAGAAAGAATCCGTCGTCCCACCCAGCGGTCATGCCGGAGGATTGCAGGCTTGCCCGCTCACCGGCATCGGCGAGCACGTCCTGCACGATGCCACGGATCTCCGCAGCACGCTCCTCGGTGAGCCAGCGCTCGCCAGACTCCGCCTTGAGGTCCACGACCTCCTGCTGGAGCTGCGCGTTGCGCTTCTCAAGGGCCTCGAGCCGGCGCGCCATGTCGTCGAGGGCACCGGAGGGGACCGCGCTTCCCGCAAGCGGCGACCCACCGCCCGAAAATGCCGATCCAGCCGAAGCCGGGGGTGTCCCAGCCGCCGCGCCAGCCGCCTGCGGGGTGGCCGCCGCCCGGACATCATGTGCCCCGGTGCAGACAAGAGCCTGCGAGGCGATCAGAAGGGCAAGGGCCGATGGCGTCCGCCGCACGCGCACGATCCTAGCGGATCGGCTGTCGGAACGGCGCGGATCCAGTTTCAGTGGCCGGCGGCCGAATGCGCACGGAGCCGGGCATCCTCCGACCTCGACCGAGCCTCATGGGACGCCACAAGCGTGTCCCACGACGAGTCGAAGGCGAAGGCGTAGTTGGTCCAGCGGCCGATCGAAGAATCGTTTATCGGCTTGCGCACCTGCTCGTGGCTCAGGGTGTGGACAGTGCGCGTGTTGTCCTGCGGGCTCAGCACACGATCGTCCCACGGAAGACCCATGAGGTTCA
>JBIIIL010000094.1:0-8963 GCA_044234825.1 Phycisphaerales bacterium | reverse complement strand
AACCAACTGCTCACTTGTCAAGGATCAGTCAGATGCCGCGTCCCGTTTCCGGTCGGCAGAACATCCGCTCGCCCCAAATGAGGCGAGACGTGCCATCCTAGTGAAACCAACGGTCACGTCAAGGGGGTAGCTCGTGATTCACAGGTTGCCCACAACAATCTCTGGCGTTCCGTCAGTCGGTGGAGGCAGCCCGGTGCGCGAAGTCATTGCCAGTAATGGTCTTATAACGCTCACGGCGTCCTCCTCCATAGCTCTTAGTCGGTCACGCAACCCACCCCTGCCCATACTCGGAAATCCATACCCAGCATGGACTTAAGCGTGTTCCCGCACTCCTCCACGGTCGCCCCGGTCGTCAGGACGTCGTCGAGAAGCACCACTGTCCTGCACCCCCCCTGCACCCGCTGACGGGTCTGCCTTAGGGACCATCCGTGAGGGATCCCCCGCATCAGGAGGGGCGCACGGGGGACAAGGAGCGCCTGGGCAAGGTCGCGGCGCCCGACCATCCGCTGCGCGGCACTGCGGCGCTGAAGCCGTGTCACGCGCCCCTGCGCACGTTGCGGCGCTCCTACGCGCTGCGTGAGCAGCGGAAGCAGCGGCACGCCGATCCAACCTGCGAACGACTGGCCGATGCACCACGTGTGAACGATGCCTCGGTCGATGCGCCGTTGCCACGGCATCGGCACAGGCACGATGCACGCGATGTGCGCAGGATGTGGCACCTCATCGAGCGCCGCGAGCCGCATCCACTGGTTGCCGAGCGCCTGGCCGACTGTGCGCCCTCCTCGCCTGTCCTTGCCGAACTTCACTTCGCGCACGACCGCACCCCACGCGCGCTCGTCGCCGTATCCGCTCAGCCGCACCGTGCCCTGACGAGCGAGCGCGACGCCAGCGCATCGCCCGCAGCACCTGCGGCCGGAGAGCCGCACGCGCACCGAGTATCCGCAGCGCAGGCACCATGCGCCAGCCTCATCAATCGGCGGTGGTGCAAGCGAAAGCGACTCGACACCGCCCGGCAGCAGCGCACGCGTGCCGCCCCGCTCCGTGCGCGCCTCCTCCTCGCCCGCGCCGAGCAGATCTCCGATGATGTCGCGGATCGCGTGCCGTATCGCAGTGACCATGCGGCCACCCTAGCGGCCGCCGCACGCGACTCCGGCACACGCGCCCAAAGTTCCCGCGAATGCCGAGACTCAGCTCTTGGCCATGCGGCGAAGCACAGTCTGCAGGATGCCGCCGTTGCGGTAGTAGTCGACCTCGACAGGCGTGTCGATGCGGCACAGCGCCTCGAACGACTTCGTGCCGCCGGGACCCGTCGCCTTCACCGTCATTCGCTGGCGCGGCTGCAGGTCGGCGGGGATCGCGATGTCGAAGGTCTCCTCGCCCGTCAGCCCAAGCGACGCCGCAGTCTGGCCGTCCACGTAGGTCAGCGGCATCACGCCCATGCCCACGAGGTTCGACCGGTGGATGCGCTCGAAGCTCTCCGCGATCACGGCGCGCACGCCGAGCAGGAACGTGCCCTTCGCCGCCCAGTCGCGGCTCGAGCCCATGCCGTAGTCCTTGCCCGACAGCACCACGAGCGGGGTGCCCGCCTTCCTGTAGCTCTGCGCCGCCTCGTAGATCGACTTCACCTGGCCGTCGGTGAAGTCCTTCGTCACTCCGCCGGTGGTGCCCGGCGCAAGCTGGTTCTTGATGCGTGTGTTCGCGAACGTGCCGCGCGTCATGACGCGGTCGTTGCCGCGGCGCGACCCGTAGGAGTTGAACATCGACACGCCCACGCCGAGGCCCTGCAGGTACTGGCCTGCGGGGCTCTTGGCGGAGATGTCGCCTGCCGGCGAGATGTGGTCGGTCGTCACCGAGTCGCCAAGCTTCGCAAGGCACCGTGCGCCTGCGATCGACGTGAACGACTTCGGCGCATCCTTCGCCATGCCAGCGAAGAACGGAGGCTCCTGGATGTACGTCGACGACGCGTTCCACGAGTAGAGCTCGCCGCCGCCCGAGGGGATCGCCTTCCACGCGTCGGAACCCTCGAAGACGCTCGCGTACTGCGTCTGGAACTGCTTCTGCGTGACGCTCTCGCGCACGGCCGCAGCCACCTCGGCCTGCGTCGGCCAGATGTCGCGCAGGAACACCTCGCGGCCGTCCTTCGCGCGGCCGATCGGCTGAGTGGCGAAGTCGATGTCGACGGTGCCGGCGATCGCATAGGCGACCACGAGCGGCGGGCTCGCGAGGTAGTTCGCCTTCACGTCCTGGTGCACGCGCGCCTCGAAGTTGCGGTTTCCGCTCAGCACGCTGGCCACCACGAGGTCGCTGTCGCGGATCGCCTTGCCGATCGAGTCGGCGAGTGGGCCGGAGTTGCCGATGCACGTCGTGCAGCCGTATCCGACGACGTTGAACCCGAGCTCCTCGAGGCAGGGCAGCACGCCCGCATCGCGCAAGTACTCGGTGACGACCTTCGATCCAGGCGCAAGCGACGTCTTCACCCACGGCTTGCGCTCGAGGCCGAGCGCGCGCGCCTTTGCTGGTGTTGGTGCAGCTGGTGATCGCGGCGATCACCACGCTGCCGTGGTCGAGCATGAAGTCACGGCCGTCGGCATGCACGCGCACGCCGCCCTTGGGCACAGCAGGTGCGGGCGCCGTCGCCAGCGCAGTGCCGCCGCCAGAGGTTGTCGCCGCGGCAGGAGCGCCCTCGCCCTTGCCGTACACCTTGCCGAGATCGCGCCGCCAGTGCGACTGCATCGCGGAGAGCGCAACGCGGTCCTGCGGACGCGCGGGTCCCGCAAGCGCAGGCTCGATCGACGACATGTCGAGCTCGAGCACCTGCGTGTACTCGATCGGCAGCGAGTCGTCGCGCCAGAGTCCCTGCGCCTTGCAGTACGCCTCGACGGTCTTCACGAGACCTTCGGGGCGGCCCGTCAGCCGCATGTACGCGAGCGTCTGCTCGTCGACCGGGAAGTAGCCGATCGTCGCGCCATACTCAGGCGCCATGTTGGCGATCGTCGCGCGGTTCGCGAGCGGCATCTCAGCGAGGCCGGGCCCGAAGAACTCCACGAACTTGTTCACGACGCCGTGCTTGCGCAGCACCTCGGTGACGCGCAGCACCAGGTCGGTGGCCGTCACTCCCTCGGGCAGCTTGCCGGTGAGCTTCACGCCCACCACCTCCGGAATCAGCATGTAGATGGGCTGTCCGAGCATCACGGCCTCCGCCTCGATGCCGCCCACACCCCAGCCCACGACGCCAAGGCCGTTGATCATGGTGGTGTGGCTGTCGGTGCCCACAAGCGAGTCGGGATAGAGGACGCCGTCCTTCTCCCACACGACCTTCGCGAGGTACTCGAGGTTCACCTGGTGCACGATGCCCGTCGCGGGCGGCACCACGCGGAACTGGTCGAACGCGCCCTGCCCCCACTTGAGGAACTCGTAGCGCTCGCGGTTGCGCTCGAACTCGAGCTCGCCGTTGATGGTGATCGCCATGCCCGAGCCGAACGCGTCGACCTGCACGGAGTGGTCGATCACGAGGTCGCATGGCACAAGCGGGTTCACCTTGCGCGGGTCGCCGCCGAGCGACTTCATCGCGCCGCGCATCGCGGCAAGGTCGACAACGCACGGCACGCCAGTGAAGTCCTGCAGCACCACGCGGCCGGGCATGAAGGGGATCTCCTCCTCGCCTGGGTTGCGCGGGTCGTAGTTGGCGATCGCCTTCACGTGATCCGCGGTGACCACGTGGCCGTCAAGGTTGCGCAGGCACGACTCGAGCAGCACCTTGATCGAGTACGGCAGGCGGTCGATGTTGCCGACGGACCGGAGCGCGGCGAGGCTGCTGTAGCGGCGCTCGCCCATGGGAGTCTGGAGGGTGGCTGAACTCTTGAAGTGGTCGTGTGTGGTCATGGGTTTCGCTCGATTCCGGCGGCATGTGCCGGGTCGGCGATTCTAGCCACGCACCTCGCCCGACCTTGGCGCCGCGCGCTCGAAGCCGTCGGCCGAGAAGAAGGGCATCGCACGGAACCCCATGCCCGACGCGATCAGGCTGGCCGGGAATGTGCCGATGCGCGCATTGAAGCCTGCGGCGATGCCGTTGGCGTCATCGCGGGCGAGCGCGATCCGAGTCTCGGTATCTGACAGCTCCCTCTGCAGGCGCAGGAAGGCATCCGCGGAGACCAGCGCGGGATAGCGCTCCACGAGGATCGACATCGCGCGGTCCATGCGCCGCAGCGACTGGATCGCCGGATCCGAGTGGTTGCGCAGCGCCGCCTGCGCGCGCAGCTGCGCGATCGCCGCCTGAAGCTCGGACTCGTGGCGGCGCAGTCCCTCCACGCACGCCACCAGCGACAGCACCAGGTCTCCGCGCCGCTTGAGCTGCACGTCGATGTTGGCCAGCCTCGACTTCACCCGGTTGCGCAGCTCGATGAGGTCGTTGAAGACCAGGATCATCCAGGCCACGAGGTATGCGCCCACGAATGTGACGAGCCCACCCGCACCCACGAGCGTCAGGCCCTGGTACATCCGGCGCCTTTCCTCGTCGCTCGCGAGGCCCACATGGTCGTGGCCGGTCCACTGCACGATGCCTGTCGCAAGGAGCGCCACCGCGGGAAGCGCACCCGCGAGCGCCCAGCCCCAGCCCTTCCACGCATGACCCGAGAGCACCTGCGCCTCGCTGCGCGTCGTGATCAGGAACTGGCGCGCCCGGCCGCCGCCCTTGCCCCGCTCCCCAGCGGCGATCTCGGGCTCCACGCGGTCCTCGCGCTCTCGCGCATAGCCAGCGACGAACAGCGCCGCGCCCACGCGGATGCCGCGCTCGGTGAAGGTGCGCACGCCATCGGATCCCGACACTGCGCCCGCAGGCCCCTTGCCGTAGTACAGCGCCTCTGCCATGTGCACGGTCTCGCTGAACATGCGCTCGGGCTCCACATCCGCGCCCTCCCAGCGCACACGCACCGCACCCGAGTCGTCTCGAAGGTAGAGCTCCGCGGACTCGCCGCCGCTCGCGACCGTGTCTGTGCCGCTGTAGCGCACCGTGCGCGTCTGCGTCTTGCCCTTCGAGTCCGTGTGCGTCTCCGTGCGCGTGCGTGTCCAGTGCTCGTTGCACTCCCACCGGTACCACAGGCAACGCTGCTCCGACAGGAACGACGTGACCGGCGCGGGCCCCTCCGCGACCCCTGACACCTCGACCTCGCCCATCGCGACGCCCCGCACCTTCGACGTCGGCATGGCGCTCATGTGCGTGCGGCGCCGGAATGCGCGGAGGCTCAGAGCCAGCGTCAGCGCGAACCACGCCGCCGCGATGCCGATCCCCCATCCCCACATCTCAGTGGATCCCGGCCAGACGGCGCACCGTCATCATGAACGATGCCTTCAGGTTCGCGTGCATGCCGTATGTGATGCCGATGTAGATGCCTGCGGCCGCCAGCGCCCCGACGAGGATGCTGGTGACGCGGCTTGCCGCGTCGTCAAGGCTCTCGGGAATCAGCGCGCCCGGCTCCACTGACGCGATGGCGAGGTTGAATGGCGTGAGCGCATTCACCGCCGCGCCCACGTACGGGACTCCGGAGCCCGCAGCGACTCCGCACAGTCCGACGGTGCCCGCAGCCGTCAGCACCGCACCCGTCGCGGCGAACACGCTGCCGATGGTGCCCTTGCTGCGCACGCTCCATGCAAGCCCGGTCATCACTGTCATCGCGATGAAGGCCAGCAGCACCACGGGCAGCGCCAGCGCAACCTCGGGCAGGACGAGCGGCACCGACACCGTGCGTGTGCCGACGGACTCGCTGACGGCGAGCGCCTTGCCCGCACCAAATCCCTTCGTGACCACGTAGAGCGACGCGAGGGCCTGCGTCAGGCACGGCACGGCAATGAGCGGCGACAGCGACAGCACGATGCCGCGCAGCTTCCCCGACAGGTAGGGTCCGGGCTGTATCGGCGTCGTCAGGAGGATGTCGAGCGATCCGTCCTCGCGTTCCCTGCTCACGGCGGTGGCGCTGGTGTTCAGGGCTGCAAGCGTCACGATGATGACCTCCGCGCCGAGCACGGACGCAAGCGCAAGCCGCAGCGCGCTGTCGCTGAGCGCGCCGCCGCGGTGCAGGACGAGCGTTCCGAGCGCGATGCCGATGCCTCCCGCGAGGAATCCCCAGCGGAGCGCGCGCGCCTTCAGTGTCTGGCCGCGAAGGTGCAGTTCCCGCCACGCGATCGGATTGCTGCCCACCGCCCTCGGATCGCGCGCGCGCTCGGCGCGCATGCGTCCGCCTGCGGCCGGGCTGCCGGCGCCGAGCAGGCGCACCCGCAGCGTGGCCCAGATGCACAGGCCCAGCGACAGCGCCAGGAACAGCCAAACCTGCGTGGCGACCGGATGGCCAAGCCACGCGCGCATGAACCATGGCGCCTGCGTGCCGGCGAACTCGCGCGGCGCATAGGTGGCCGGAGTCAGCAGCGCCTCGATGCCCAGGAACGGGTTGAGCGGGGTGCACACCGTTGTCCACACCGCATCCGGTCCGACCCCCGAGGGCGTGCGGAGCCCGAGATCGATCGCATACGTCACTGCGAGGTAGAGCACGACGCATGCGTAGAACACGAACACCGCACGCCGGCCCGCGACGCGCGTCACGCTCAGCGTCACCGCAATGGCGCCGACCAGCAGCGCCGACGCCGCCGCCACCATGTAGCTGCCGATGATCGTGCCGCCGGGCACGCCGCCAAAGAGCTGCATCACCGCGAAGAGCGGGAACGTCGACATCAGCAGCGCGAGCACGAAGAAGAGCCGCCCGAAGAGGTTGCCGAGCACGATCTGGAGCGAGCTCAGCGGCGTGGTGAGCAGGATGTCCCAGGTGCGCGGGTTCGACTCCTGCGCGATCGCGCCGCCCATGAACACCGGGGTCAGCAGGCAGATCAGGGCGACCTGCCCGTAGCTGACCACCTGAAACGCATTGGACCCCCGCTGTGCGAGGTCGCGCAGCGAGGTGCCGGACCCGAGCAGCGCGAAGAGCAGGATCACGATCATCAGCGCGAGGAACCCCGCGCGGATGTAGAGGTGCCGCGTGCGGCGCGACCCGCCCTGCACCAGCCTCAGGCAGATTGGGTTGAGGGGCAGCAGCCGGAGGACTGACGCGATCGCCCCTTGCATGGCACTCGAGTCTATCGGCACGCCGCTGCGGCCCGAGTGCGTGACGCTCGCGCATGCCCGTCCGGGCGACGGCATTTCATGCGCCGCGCGCCCCGAAGAATGCGCGGTTGTGGGGAGGCGCCCCGTGAGGGACAATGGGCGCTTCGCTGCCGGCTCACGCACCGCCGTGTTCCGCGTCAGCGCACCATGATGCCGCTCGACCAACATCTGCTTGCAGCCATCGACGCGACCGCCATTGGCCTGGCGGCTGCCTTTGGCGTGGCGACCGCGGTGGTGGCTGCCGTCGCCGGCACGCGCATCGGGCGGACACGCGCGGAGCGGTCCGCGGCGTCGCGCGCCAATGAGGAGGCGCGCCGCGTCATCGACGCAGCCAACGCCCGCGCCAAGGAGACCGAACTCGCTGCGGAACGCGCGGCCGGCGAGCGCCGCGCCGCCGTCGACCGCGAGGTGGCGGCCGCGCTGGCCGGGATGCAGGAGAGCCAGGAGCGCGCAGAGCGCATCCAGGACACGCTCGAGCGCAAGCTCGAGCTCATCGCCGAGCGGGAGTCGCGCCTCGATGCCCAGGAGCAGTCGCTTGCGGCGCGGGCAAAGGACGCCGACGAGCGCCTGGCTGCCCTCGAGCGCGACCGTGTCGCGCTGCAGGCAAGGCTGGCGCAGGTCGCCGGGCTCTCGGCCGAGCAGGCACGCGAGCTCGTCCTTCAGGACGCGCGCGAGCGCAGCGAGCTTGAGGCTGCGGCGATCGAGCAGAAGCTGGTCGCCGAGGCGGAGTCGCGCGCAGCCGACAGGGCGCGCGAGGTCACGCTGCAGGCGATCCAGCGCTACGCGGGCCAGACTGCCGCCGACTCGATCGTGCGCACGGTGAAGATCCCCAGCGACGACATGAAGGGGCGGCTGATCGGCCGCGAGGGGCGCAACATCCGCGCCATCGAGAAGGCGACCGGCGTCGACATCATCATCGACGACACGCCCGGGGTGATTGCCGTCAGCTGCTTCGACCGGGTGCGCCAGACGATCGCGGTCGAGGCGCTCCAGAAGCTCGTGGCCGACGGGCGCGTCCACCCGTCGCGCGTCGAGGAGGCCGTCGAGCACGCGCGCCGCGAGGTGAACGACCGCATCAACACCCTCGGGACCGAGGCGGTCATCGAGGCCAACGTGCAGGGCCTGCACCCCAAGGTCGTCGAGACCATGGGCAGGCTCGGGTTCCGCACCAGCTACGGGCAGAACGTGCTGCGCCACTCGATCGAGGTCGCGTACCTGTGCCAGCTCATCGCCGACCAGCTCGGCCTCAACGGCGCAGTCGCGCGCCGCGCCGGTTTCCTGCATGACATCGGCAAGGCGATGGACCACGAGGTGCAGGGCGGCCACGCGATCATCGGCATGGACTTCCTCAAGCAGTACGGCGAGCGCAGCGAGGCCGTCCTGAATGCCGTGGGCGGCCATCACCTCGACATCCCCACCACCACGCCCTACACGCCCATCGTGATGGCGGCCGACGCCATCAGCGGCGCGCGGCCCGGCGCGCGCCGCGAATCGATGGAGATGTACATCAAGCGCCTGCGCGACCTCGAGGGCATCGCCAAGGCGCAGCCGCATGTCACCGAGGCGTACGCGATCCAGGCCGGACGCGAGGTGCGCGTGATCGTCGACGCCGCGAAGGCCGACGACGCGCACGCGCACATCATCGCCAAGCGAATCGCGGAGCAGGTGCAGCGCGAGATGACCTTCCCTGGCGAGATCAAGGTCACTGTGCTGCGCGAGGTGCGTGCGGAGGCCACCGCGCGCTGAGGCGCGCGCACGGCGCGGCGGCAGCTGCGTCCGAGCGCATGCGGCGCGCCGCGACTGGGACCACGCTCAC
>JBIIIL010000093.1:0-8975 GCA_044234825.1 Phycisphaerales bacterium | reverse complement strand
GCTGGGATGCGCGGATCTCGGCGAAGGTCGCGAGGCCATCGAGCGGATCGTGATGCCCCATGGAGGCCACGAGGGGGCGTGAAAGGTCAGTGCTCATCTTCCAGTGCATGCGCGGTGTCCCCGACAAGTCTGCGGGGGCCGAAAACGCAGGCCATGACGCGAGCGCAAGATCGACCGCCCAGTCATTCAGCATCGTGTTGGCAGTGGCGTGCGCGAGCCGGTTGAGCGCGACCATCCATTTCGTCAGGTAGTGGAAGTACTGGCCGTCCCTGTCCCACTCGCGTCGCTCGTCAAGCGCCGCACCTGGCGGTCGCTCGCGCTGGGGCTTCCCGATCCTCAGGCCGCCTGCGGTTGGCCGTCTCCTGCCCTCATCTTCGGGAATCCCGCTGATCCATCCCACGCGCGGATCATCCGGCCGGAACCTGCCAAGCTCCTCATGCACGCGCTGTGCGAGGGCGAGCGCTGCGTCGAGGTGATCCTGCCTCGATGTCCTCCGGTGCAGGCCCACAAGCGCGAGCACCGCGTATGCGTCAGTCCAGAGGTAGCGCCGCGACGGTCCGTGGCCGAGCGCTCCAGTCCGCTCCAGAAAGGAGTGCACGAGCGCCTCCGCTGCGGCGACTCGCGAACCGGCATCGAGCTGTTCAAGTTGCTGTGGCACGCGTCGCTGCACGACAAAGCCGCGGCACCCGGTGCCATTCGCACGCAACGAGCGTCCCGGCCGCGATATCACGCACTTTGGACAAGGGCGCGGCGCATGACAACGGTGCCACCCGCTCTGTGAGGCATGGGAAAGCATGGTTACGAAGGTCCACGCCAGACCCGACACGGCGGTCTCGGCGGATTCCGCAACGCCAAGCGATTCGGCGGCGGCGAGCACGAGGGCGTGCGTGGCGCCAAGCGCCCGAGGGCAGCGGGGCCGCGCCCTGCCCAGACTGGAGTGCGGCGCACATCACCGAAGTGAGGTCGTTGATTCGCGTTGCTTGCGCATTCCGTCGAGCGGGTGTTCGCCTCATGCGTACGGCGGCGTAGATTGAGGGGATGGATGCTCCCACTTCCGTCCGCGGGCAATTCGCGGCATTCCGAAACTGTGCCCCAGTCGCGGCCGTATGCATGGTCGCCCTTCCGCTTGCGCCCGTCGCCACTTGCTCTGCGAATGAGATCTACTCAACCGACTTCAGCTTTCCGGCGTACGTGTCCGGCAACCTGTCTGGCCAGACAGCCTGGTCTGGTGTCGGTGGTTCCTGGGCCCTGAGCGGCTCCGTGAACTCGCCCTTCACCGCCGGATCTGTGGTCGGCGCTGGCGTGGTGCCCGGCGTGGATCCTGTCGGCGGAACCGGTCAGATGGTCCGGCTTGTGAGCGAGAAGTTCAACGGTGGTCGCACCAAGGGCTACCTCGACCTCGCGAACAGCGGCAAGTGGGCGGCCGCAAGCGCAGGCGGGCGGAGCGTGCTCGAAACGCGCGTGAAGATGTTTGTGCCTGGCGGCCAGGCAGTGGCGAGCGGCTGGGGCATCATGATCGCCAACACATCATTCTCCACATCGGGTGGATTCCTGGTCAGCGCGCAGACCGGGGCCGTCTCGGTGCTCAACGGCGGCTACGCGACCTCAAACAGGATCGCGACCGGGGCGTCGGTGAGCCTGAATCAGTGGAACGAGTTCGCCTACCGATGGGATGTCGCGACGGGTCAGGCGACGCTTCGGGTCAACGGCCAGCTGCTGTTCTCGCACACGACGTCGGCCTCCGGCGCGCTGTTTGCGGCCAACCTGTTTGCGACGACTGATGCCGCACCGGGCACGAACAACTCGTTCGGGTACTTCGATGACTTCAGGATCTCGGCGGAGCTGCCCGTGGCGCCATGCCCTGCGGACATCGACTCCGACGGAAGCGTCGGGGGCACCGACCTGACGAGCCTTCTGGCCGCGTGGGGTTCGCAGTCTGGTCCAGCAGACCTCGACGGCGATGGCCAGGTCAGTGGCGCCGACCTCACCGTGCTGCTTGCAGCCTGGGGCTCGTGCAACACCTGACTTGAGGCAGTGCCTCTGGCCGCTTGACAGGCCGCAAATGTGCGCCTACTAATACGCGATATGATAGTCGGGTATTGGATGTCGTTAAAGGCGTTGCCCTCCCCAAGCGGACCATTGCCGCCCAGCCCGGCGCGCCTGCTCCCGGCCAGTGGAGGGCTCTGGCTGCTGCTCGCGGCCGCCATCGGGTCCTTGACGTGGGCCGCGGCCCACGAGTCCCCGGCGACGCTCCTGGGACTTCGAGTGGACCGGGTGACCTCCACAATCGCGCTGCTCGTGACTTCGATCGGCCTTGTCGCCTTCCGGTACGCGGGGCGCTGCCTTCGCGGCGATCGGCGTCAGGTGGAGTTCCAGTGCTGGATGGCCGCGACCGTCGCCTGTGCCTTCGCACTGTCGCTCGCCGATGCGCTCCCGCTGCTGGTCATTGCGTGGATCGCGGTCGGAACCTGTCTTGACAGGCTGCTCCGCTTCTTCACGGACCGTCCGGAGGCGATCGCGACGGCCCGTCGCATGCTGACGCTGAGCCGCGTCGGAGACGTGCTCATGATCGCGGCATGCCTGGTCGCGTGGCGCGCGTGGGGCTCGAGCACCATCTCGGATGTGGCGGCGACCGCACCGGCGGCAGGCGGCAGCCCGGCGCTCGCAACCTTCGCGCTTGTGCTGTGCGTGGCCGTGGCCATCAAGTCGGCGCAGGTGCCGATGCACCAATGGCTGCCCGACACGACGGAGGCCCCGACACCGGTATCGGCGCTCCTGCATGCCGGAATCGTCAATGCGGGCGGCGCGCTGCTGATCAGGCTCGCGCCGGTGATCGAGTGCGTGCCTGAGGCATGGCTCCTGCTGTCGGCGTGCGGCACGATGTCGATCGTGGCGACCGCGCCAGCGACGTGGTTTCACGCGCGCGTCAAGACCGCCCTCGCCTGGTCGACGGTGTCGCAGATGGGCTTCATGCTCGTGCAATGTGCGCTGCTGGCCTTCCCCGCAGCACTGCTGCACATCCTTGGCCACGGCCTCTACAAGGCCTGGAGCTTCATGCGATCAGGCGAGCCCTTGGCCGACACCCCGTCCACCGCACCGACCGCGCAACGCGCGATCGCCCTGCTGGCCGTCGGCACTGCGCTCTCCGCGATCTCGCTTGCGGCGTGGTCGAACCTCTTCGAGCTGGCGCGGGAGCCGAGCCCCGGCAAGCTTGCGCTGCTCGCGATCGTTGCGCTCGCGTCAGGGCAGTGCTGGGTCGCCCTGCTCGGTCGCCGCCGTGCGCGCAGGGGATCCACCATCGCGAGGATCTGCGCGTCCGTCACGATGACGATCGCGGCTCCCGCCCTCGCGTGTGCCGCGTACTCGGCCGGATCGTGGTGGATGGGCCCGATGAAGGCTGCCGTGCACCCGCAGGGCGCCGCAGCGTGGATTGCGGCAATCCTCCCCGTCGCTGCAGTTGCCATCCTCGCTGCGATCCATGCCGCACTGCCGGCGCTTGAGGGCACCCGCGTTGGGTCTCGACTTCGCGTGCATGCGGCTAGCGGCTTCTACGTGGGCATCGCAGCGCAGCGGCTGATCGACCGCGTCTTCCACATCATTCGCACCACCCCTACTGGAGTGTCCCGTGCCTGAGATCCTTCGTGGTCCTGCTCTTGCGCAACCCGCCGAGTCAATCAATGAGGATGTCGTCCGTGCGTGCCTGCTCATTCCGCCGAGCTGGAGTCTCGACTCGTTCGTCGCCGTGAACCCCTTCCTCGGCCATGCGTCCACACCCATCGACGCGGCCGCGCGGCTCGTGAGCGACAGTCTCGGCGCCTCAGTCCTGCCACTCGTTGAGCACTACCGCAGGCGGTGGCGCGAGGGTGCCTTCGACCGCGCCGACCTGCTCCGGGCCGCCAGCCGGGTCGGCGTGCGGGCGAGCGACCTCGAGGGGCTGCTTGACGGCGATGACTCCGCGGCTGCCCGCGTGCAGATGCCCGTGTGGACAGCAGCGGAGTGGGTGGACTGGCGCGAGGGCACCCGCTGGCACCCTACGGTCTGCGATGCGCTGGCGCGCTGGTGCGAGATGGAGCACCAGTCCGGCCGATCGCTGAACGTCACGGATGGAAGGCGCCCCTTCACGCGCTGGCGAGAGCATGCCTCAATCGACCTCTCCATCGATGTCGCGGGCCTCCGCGGGTTCCGCGATGCAGTATCCGCGATGCCGGACGATCCCGACGCTGCGATCGAGGAGGCGCTGGCCGAGCTGGCTATCGACTGCACGGAGCGCGACTCGGCGCTCCTTCGACTGCTGTCGGGCATCTACGGTTGGGCAACCCACGCGCGCCGAGTTGCCTGGCAGCGAGATCGCAGGGATCCAGGTGCCGTGCGGGATCTGCTGGCGGCGCGTGCATGCGCTGACGCTGCGGTGGCCAGGCTTGCCTCTCACACCGGGCGCGCGGTCGCGTGTCGCAGCCCGAATGCGGCTCCCGCCGGCAACGAGCGGATGCGGCTGGCCCTGCAGGAGGCAACCGAGGACGCGTTCGCGCGGCAGCTGCTGCAGTCGATCTCCGACTGTCGCGCAGTCTCACCCGGCATCCGGCCCGCCATGCAGGCCGTCTTCTGCATCGATGTGCGCTCCGAGCCGCTGCGACGGCACCTCGAGCGGCTCTCGCCCGCCATCGAGACGAAGGGATTCGCGGGCTTCTTCGGCGTGGCGATGGAGTGGTCCGATGCGGACAGGACATCGTCGCGGTGCCCCGTGCTGCTCAAGCCCAACTGCTCAGTGAGGACTGGGGACCGCCGGGACCCGATCGCCTCCGGCCTTGCCACGCACCTGCTCCGTGCACCAGGCTCAGCGTTCGCGGCCGTTGAGGTTGCGGGACTCGCCTACGCGGCGGGGATCGCTGTTGCCGAGACCTGCGTACGGAGCCGTGAACGGCCCGAGGAGAGCTCTCCCATCTCTCTGGTGCCAGAGTCCGACGGGTCGGGTCTGGGGCTCGATGCGCAGGTGCGCACCGCAGAGTTCATGCTGCGCGGCATGGGCATGCACGGGCATATCGCGCCGCTCGTGATGCTCTGCGGGCATTCCTCGCGCAGCGCGAACAATCCGCATGGCACATCGCTCGACTGCGGCGCATGCGGTGGCCACGGCGGTGCGGCAAGCGCGAGAGTGGCATGCGCCATCCTCAATTCGCCGGAAGTGCGCCAGGCGCTCCTGTCGCGTGGCTGGCTCGTGCCCGCTGACACGCTCTTCGTCGCCGCCGTGCACGACACGTCGGATGACTCGCTCAGGCTCCTGGACTGCACACCACTGCCCGCATCGCACGCGCATGCCGTAGCGCATGCTCGCACGCTGCTCGACGCAGCATGCGCCGCAGCGAGGGCTGAGCGCGCTGAGTCCATGGGGCTGCGGCCATCGCGCGGCGGTTCAGGAGTCCTCCGAGCGCTGCGGCGACGGACCCGAGATTGGGCTGAGGTTCGGCCCGAGTGGGGCCTCGCGGGGAACGCCGCGTTCATCGTGGCGCGTCGCAACCGCACACGAGGGGTGGACCTGAGGTCGAGGGCCTTCCTGCACGATTACGACGCGGACTCGGATGCGGATGGGGCCCTGCTTGACCTGATCCTCTCCGCACCGATGGTGGTTGCGTCGTGGATCAACCTCCAGTACCTCGCGTCGACCGTGGACCACTCGGTGCTCGGCGCGGGAGACAAGCTGCTCCACAACCGGATCGGGCGGGCCGGGGTCGGTCTCGGCAACGGGGGCGACCTGCGCACGGGACTGCCGCTTCAGTCGGTGCAGGATTCCGATGGCTCATGGCGACACGATCCGCTCCGGCTGCAGGTCATCGTCGAGGCGCCCACGCGCCGCATCGACGAGGTCCTGGCGAACCACGGGCATGTGGCGGATCTCGTGGAGAACGGGTGGGTACGATTGTGGGCGCTCGACCCGCTGGGCAGCGCACATCGGCGCTTCGTCCCGGGCGAGGGATGGGAGCCCGCCTGATTGGCAATACGCAGGACGCGAATCACAGAACGCCCCGTCAGCAAGCTGCGCCAACCCCACTCCGCACGTGCGGATGACCGTCCGGGCTGGACGTTCCTGAGCAACCACGCGCACGTGCTGCTGCTGATCGCGAAGGAGCCCGAGATTCGGCTGAGGGACGTCGCTGCGCAGGTGGGAATCACGGAGCGGGCTGTACAGCGGATCATCGCGGACCTCGAGGCGGGCAGCTACCTGGAGCGTGAGCGGATCGGCCGGCGCAACCGGTACCGGGTTCACCGGGAGCTGCCCCTGCGGCATCCAATTGAGGCGCACCGCAAGATCTCGAGCCTCATCGCGCTGGTCATCGATGCGTAGGCCCATCGTCGCGTTCACGGTCGTCGAGATGCTCGTCGTGATCGGCATCATCTCGGTGCTCGTGGCGCTGATCATGCCGGGCATATCGATGGTGCGCCGATCGGTGTGGGCGACCAAGAGCCAGTCGAACCTCCGCGCATGGGGCGGCGCCATGGCCTCATGGGCGAGCATGAACAAGGAGCGCGTGCCGTGGGAGGGCAAGAAGGATGCCGGACCGATGGCGGAGAACCTGGCCAACCCGAACTTCTGGCCAAATGCCCTTGCCCCGATGCTCGGGCTCGAGCCCTACAGCGAGCTCTGCGACCGCGCGTACGCGGCCCAGCGATTCGTCGAGACGTGGAATGCGCGCGACACCGTGTGGAACGATCCTGCCGCCGTGCCCGACCGAGACTCTCCATGGACCTTCGGGGAGGCCGGCAAGGGCGGCATTCCGCGCACCTTCTGGTTCAGCTACGCGATGAACATCCGCCTCAACCAGACGCTGCTCTCGAGCGGCGGACTGCCTGACTTCTCGCCCGACTGCCTCGTGCGCCTCTCCAACATCCCCTACCCCAGCCGCACCGTGTTCATGCTCGAGCTGCGCGCGACACCCAGCGAGCTGCCGCCTGGCGACCCGCACATCATCCGAAACCTCGATCGTGCCGCGTGCAGCTGGAAGCGCTTCGCATGCCGCCACCAGAAGGGCGGGCACCTGGTCATGGCCGACGGCAGCGTGAAGTGGATGACCAATGCCGATGCGACCACGAACGCCCAAGGCAGCCGAGACCCCGCGACCCCGCAAGGTGACTGGAACACGGATGCCCTGATCTGGGATCCGCTCGGACCCGCGCGGCACTGACCGTCCCATCTGGCGTGTCCCGGGCGCTGCAGTCTTGTGCTCCGCGCCGGGCCGGTCGCGCATCGCGCTGGTGCGCTACGTGCCGCAGAAGGTGCGGTAGCCGCAGAAGGTGGGCGGCGGCGGCTCTGCAAGGCGCGACCTGTCCCCTGACTCGTCGAACGGTCGGCTCAGCGCCTCGAGAAGCGCGTGGAGCGGAGCGAGGTCATCGCGCTGCTCGGCCGCCTCGATCGCCTCCTCCACTGCCCAGTTGCGCGCAATGATGGCGGGACTCGCGCCGCGCATGCGGCGCGCCCGTTCCTCCGCGGTCGAGGCGGGCTCATCGCGCAGCCGCAGTTGCCATCTCTCACGCCACGCGGCGAAGGCCTCATCGCCCCCGATGTCCGCAAGGCGCCTGAACGTGAGGGTGAAGTCGCGGTCACCCGCCTGCATCCAGTCGAGCAGCGCCTGCACGAGCGCTGTGTCGCCCGGCTGCTCGGTGCGCAGGCCAAGGCGCGCACGCATGCGCCCGAGCCAGTTCCGCTCAAAGGCGCCAGGGAAGGCCTGGAGCGCCTCTGTCGCAGCCGCAACCGCCTTGCCCTGATCCTCGTCGATCAGGGGCAGCAGCGTCTCGGCGAACCTCGCGAGGTTCCACCGGGCGATCGCGGGCTGGTTGCCGTACGCGTACCGCCCGTGATGGTCGATCGAGCTGAAGACGGTGCCCGAGTGGTACGCATCCATGAACGCGCACGGCCCGTAGTCGATCGTCTCGCCCGAGATGGTCATGTTGTCGGTGTTCATCACGCCGTGGATGAACCCGACGCACTGCCACTGCGCGATGAGGGATGCCTGGCGCGCGATCACTTCCTGGAGGAACTCCATGTAGCGGCGATCGCGGCCGGCGACGCCCGGATAGTGACGCGCGATCGCGTAGTCGGCAAGCGACCTGAGCAGAGCCACATCACCCAGCGCCGCGGCGTACTGGAACGTCCCCACGCGGATGTGGCTCGAGGCAATGCGCACAAGCACGGCGCCGCGCTTCACGGACTCCCGCATCACCGGATCGCCTGTCGCGATGACCGCAAGGCTCCGGCTCGTCGGGATGCCGAGCGCATGCATCGCCTCGCCCACGATGTGCTCGCGCAGCATGGGCCCCAGCGCGGCGCGGCCGTCGCCTCGGCGGGAAAACGGCGTCTGCCCCGAGCCCTTGAGCTGCACATCGACCCGACCGCCGCCCGGGGCCAAGTGCTCGCCGAGGAGGATGGCCCGTCCATCCCCAAGCATCGTGAATCCGCCGAACTGGTGCCCCGCGTACGCCTGCGCAATCGGGTCGGCGCCATCCGGCAGCGCCTGCCCCGAGAGCTCATGCGCCAGCGCGGACTCGGGCACCGCACGAAGGTCGAGACCAAGCTCCTCCGCAAGCGCATGGTTCGCGATGACGCACCGCGGCTCCCGGACCTTCGCGGGCGACACGCGCTTGAACAGGGGCTCGGGAAGCCGCGCGTAGGTGTTGTCGAAGCGCCAGGCGGGCATGCCTCAAGCGTAGGGACGCCAAGGCCGAGCCCGTCAGCGGCGGCCCGACCGCGGATCAACACGGCGCGCTGCAGCTCAGTCTGGCTCGATCGTGACCGTGAGCGCTCTCGACTGGAGCTGCTCCTGCAGCAGCTCCGCCTTCTCTCGGTGGGCCATGGCCACCACCGACAGCCCCTGCTTGTCCACCTCGATCGTCTTAGTCAGCGCATCCTGCGAGTCCATCCGGACCACTTCGATGAACGTGCGGATCACGTGCTCGTACGTGTTCACGTCGTCGTTGTGGACAAT
>JBIIIL010000339.1:0-8990 GCA_044234825.1 Phycisphaerales bacterium | reverse complement strand
CCGAAGGACGCGCTTCGTGAGCGCTTCCTGCTGACTGTCGGCGACTCGGCTCTCTGCTTCGGCCATGGTTCGTTCCAGGCACCAGACTACCAGATCGCGCGCCCATGCAACATCCTCTGAGGTGATTGTGCGGTCGAAGACGTCAGAAACCGTTCGGATCAAGGCCAGCTTGGCGACGTGCGCCCCCATGCGAACCCACAGGTCAGCCAGCGGGTCGCCGTGCTCGCGAAGGGAGACGATGCGGGCGTCGTTCTCGAGGTCGATCGCCGCGAGCATCTGCTCGGCGTCGGGGTCCATCGGGACCATCCTGGCGTTCGGCCTGGCGCCGGGGAGCGTCGCCAGCTTGCCGTTGTCGACTGCTGCAGCCAGGGCGACCACCCGCTCGACGAGCTCGGCCGGCGG
The DNA here is from genome assembly GCA_044234825.1 of Phycisphaerales bacterium. Lineage (GTDB taxonomy): Bacteria > Planctomycetota > Phycisphaerae > Phycisphaerales > SM1A02 > ZLKRG44. The sequence goes on along the minus strand of JBIIIL010000339.1, from coordinate 8,588 downwards.
CTCGGCGCGCCCGACCTTCTGGCGCTGCGGCATCTGGTCGTCAGCGAAGAAGATCAGCAGCCGGTTCAGGAAGCCGTCGCTGACGGCGCCACGGTCGAGCGACGAGAACAGCTCCGACGGCACGCCCGTGCCGTAGACGCAGAGGTTCGGCTGCTCGATCTCGACCGGCTTGTGGAGCTGGCGGTTCGCGTAGGCCGGCGACAGGTGCACGCCGTTGCTCGCCGCCCAGAGCTCGAGGAGGTAGCGCTTGATGCCCTTCAGGTGCGCTGGCACCTGGCGCCCGCTCATCGCGTCGAGCAGCTTCGTGAACTCGTCGACGTAGGCGGCGTGACTCGGCGCGTCGATCAGGGCGGCGCGAAGGCCGCTGTCGCTCTTCCACTCGCCGGGGCCGACGAGCGATCCCAGCTTCGCTCGCGTGAGCAGAAGGTGTGGCAGCCGGACGCCGGGGTCCTTGCCGCACGCCGTCTCGCCGATGCCGAGGCAGTAGATGTTCGTGCGCAGGTCGGTCGGCGTGGCGACCTTCCGCCCCAGGATGGCGCCGAGCGTCACCAGCGAGCTCGCGAGGCACATGGCCGGTTGCCGGCGGGTCGAGCTCGACACCATCCAGGCCGCGACCTCGCCGACGAGGCCGGGGCAGTTCATCAGCTCGAGCGGGAACGGCCGCTTCGCCTGAACCTTGCGCGGCTCGACGTCGGGCATCGGGGCCGCCTCGACCGCGACCTGCTCCTCGAGCGAAGGCTCGTAGCCGGCCTGGCGCGCGAGGTGGAACAGCGTGCCGAGGGTGACCTCGTGCCCGTCGATGAAGAACTCGCGCAGGCTGCGCCACTGCTTGCTTTGCACCTGCTCGTCGAACTTCGGCGACGTCCTCGACCACTCACACCACAGGTCGTAGGCCGCGCCGCCGGCACCGGTCGACTTCAGGGCCATGCCGACGCGGATCCAGACGTCGCGCGGGTCGGAGTCGATGTGCTTCAGCGCCGACCGGATGGCATCGACCTGGACATGCGGCAGGATCGCCTCGCGCGCGCTGCCGGCCGGCGACGACTTCGACACCTTGCGCCCGCCGCGGACGATGCGCTCCACCCACTCGGGCATCTGGCCGAGGCCGGTATCGCCGTCGTCCTCGACGTCGAACGGGTCGCCGACGAGCCAGTTGCGGCCAGGGCTCGAGGGCGACGGCACGACGATGTAGCCACCGTCGGCGCGCACGTCGATGCCGCTCTTCTTCTCGACGATGTCGACGCCGTTCGCGACCGGCTCGTCCGGCATGAGGTAGATCAGGTGGCGACCCCCGCGCGGCGTGCAGGCGATCAGTCCGCACCAGTGCGGCCCGTGCTCTTCCTCGAGGCGCGAGAACGCGGCGATGCCGTCCTTGCCCGACCCCATGTCGAGGTCGACGACGCAGAGCCCGGCGGCACCGCAGGCGACGCCGATCTGCGCCTCGGGCCACTTGCGCCACCATGCGACGATCTGCGCATGGTCGACGGTGGCGTCCTTGAACCCGTGCTCGGTGAACGGCTTCTTCGACGGACGGCACGGAAACACCGGCCATCCGCGGTCTGCGTAGCGAAGTGCCGCATCGAGCGGCGAGGTGAAGTCTGACACTGCTGCGCCCCTCCCAGGGCTCTCAGAACGGAAGCTCGTCCATGTTGATCGCCTCGGCGCTGACCGGCGCCTTGGCGACTTCGTCTGTGCCCGCATCGCGATCCAGCGTCACGCCGCGCAGCTCGGGCCACTCGCCGCGCGTGTCGACCACGACCTCGAGCACCTTCCACAGCTCGCCGCACTCGATGCGGACGCGCGCCTCGTCGATGGTCGCAGGCGGCGGCATCCGGCCGCCGCGATCGCGCCACCAGCTGTGCGCCTTGCGCAACGGGAACGAGCCGGCGGGATGCTCGAAGCACACCCACTCACGCACCCGTTCGCCGACGCCGCCGAGGTATTCGACCGCCAGCGTTGGCGGCTTGCCGGGCTTGTTCGACTCGTTGAATCGGACCAGCTGAACGCGCCAGCGCTCGATCGGGTTGCGCGGCGGGAAGAGCCCGGCGACGAGCTCAACGTCCTCTTCCGGCTTGTCCGCGTGCTTCTCGCCGACCTCCTCGGACGGCGGGAACTCGTAGCCGCAGTCGGGGCAGATGCGCGACGCGATGGCGACCAGCGACTCGCACTGCGGACACTCGCGGGCGAGCACTCCGCCGGTGCCCTTGCTCTGGCTCGGCTCGCGCAGCTTGACCGCGTCGATCGGGCCGTGTCGCTTGCAGTTGCCGCCGAAGTCGAGCACGAGGCAGTTGGCCTTGCCCTCGGCCGTGCGCAGGCCGCGTCCGATCATCTGGACGTGCAGCACCGGGGAGCACGTCGGCCGCAGGAGCGCGATCAGGTCGGTCTGCGGCGCGTCGAAGCCGGTCGTCAGCACGTTCACGTTGACGACGCAGCGGATGCGGCCGGCGCGGAAGTCGGCGACGGTCCGGTCGCGCTCGTCCTTCGGCGTCTCGCCGAACACGGTCGCGCAGCCGATGCCGAGGCCGCGCAGTTCCTCGGCCACCATGACCGCGTGATCGATGCTGCAGCAGAAGACGAGCCACGCCTTGCGGTCGGCGCCGCGCGCGACGATCTCGCGGCACGCCTTCGGCACGTTGTCGCCGGCCATGGCCGCCGCGGCCAGCTCGCTCTCGACGTAGTCGCCGGCCCGGATGTGGACGCCGCTCGTGTCGATCGTGGTCGCCGTCGACTTCGCCGTCACCGGCGACAGGTAGCCGTCGAGGATCAGCTTCGCCAGGTCGCAGGTGTAGGCGATGCCGTGGAACAGCCGATCGTCGCCCTTGTCGAGCGATCCCTCGCCGGTGCGGAACGGGGTCGCGGTCAGGCCGATGACCTTGAGTGCTGGGGTCATCGACTGCATCGCGTCGAGGAACTGGCGGTAGCGGCCCATGCTGTCGCGGCCAATGAGGTGCGCCTCGTCGATGAGCACGAGGTCGGCCCATCCGATCTTCTCGGCCTTGTCGTAGACCGACTGGATGCCGGCGAACAGAACGCGCGCATCGTGCTCGCGGCGCTTCAGCCCGGCCGAGTAGATGCCTGCCGGCGCACCGGGCCAGCACCGGAGCAACTGCTTGTGGTTCTGCTCGATCAGCTCGCGAACGTGCGTCAGGACGAGAATGCGCTCGTCGGGGAACGACGACAGCACGCGGTGCACGAACGCCGCGATGATGAGCGACTTGCCGCCGCCGGTCGGGACCACGACCAGCGGGTTTCCACGCTCGCGCTCGAACCAGTCGTAGATGCCTTGGACGGCTTCTTCCTGGTAGGGGCGGAGCTGCAGTGCGAGCGGGGTGGTCACGTGAACCTCGTCCCATTGCGCAGGTAGGTTTCCACCTGGACCTCGCACCTCTGAATAGGATCGCCAACGCAGAAGTTGGCGATGAACCCGGTGAATACGTTGCCCACTCGCATGTATGCGAAAAGCTGCGCTCTGTGCTCGTCGGTGATGGACTTGACAGCCTTGCACTCAATGACGACGCCAGAGACCTTGATTTGGTCCTCGACGTCGCTATCCGTGACCATGGGAAGCACGATGTCTGCGCGGCAAGTCCCGAAGTAGTCAGACCCAGCGCTAACAGGATAGACCAGCTCTGTCTGCCATCTTGAACCAGGTGGATTCCATCCGCTGGCGTTCAAGTGCACCGCCATCGCCATCTGGTAAACGGACTCGGTGAAACCTGATCCGAGGCGAGCCGCAGCCTTTGAAGCGTCCAGGACTTGGTTGTATGCCCCAAGCAAAGGCTCGGGCATGGCGGGCCATGCAGCATCGATGATTGGCCTACTCTTGCGAAGACCTGAGTTGAACTTGAACGATGTCATTGACCATCCTCCACCACCTCGCCGCCCGCGGCTTGGTAGGTGATGCGTCGCCCCTCGATGCTCACGACCTGGTGCCCGACGATCGCCGGGATGCTCAGGTGGTCGCCGCACCCGGCGCGCTGCGCGTCAGGCTGCAGCGTGGCACCGTTCATCAGGTCGCACGTCCAGCTGCCGTCCGCTTCGGGCGACGACGAGACGCACGTCCTGCAGTTCTTCGCCGGCAGCCCGCCCTTCCAGCACTGGTTCCAGAATCGGCACGGCCACTGCGTGCCGTCCTTCGACGTCAGCATGCACGGGGCGAACGCGCTGTCGAGCTTGCGCGCGGGCGGGTCCTCCATCGCGACGATTCGCCCCCCGCGGTCGATCGCGGCCTGCGCTTCCTTCGCGCTGTAGGGCACGCGCTCGGCGTGGATCTCGTCGTTGTCCTTGCACACGGACAGATAGAGCGCCCACTGCAGGCTGAGGCCGTGCATGTAGACCTGCATCTGCACGTAGTGCTCGGGCTTCGCGCGCTTCACGCCCTGCTCGACCAGCTTCGCGAACTGCTTCCCGTTGCTGGTCTTGATCTCGCCGAGGTGCGGAACGTCCGGCGCCTCGGGCACGCCGAGGAGGATCGCGTCGCACGACCCGCCGACGTGTCCCCACTGCACTCGCTTCTGCGTCTCGACGACGCGGACGCCTATGCGCTGCAGGTCCTCCAGCACCCACAGCTCTTCGCGCTTGCCGCGCTCGAGCAGCCGCAGGGTCTGGCCCTTCTTCTGCTCGGCGACAGCCCAGCGGAACGACAGCCAGAGGAAGCGGTCGCACTCGTGGCCGAGCACGGACGCGCCGAGGTGGTCGCGGCGCCAGTCGTCGTCCGAGCACGCCGGAGCGTCAGCCGCGCGCCGCGCATAGGCGGCGTGCAGCTGGTCCCCGACGATGGACAGCATCGGCCCGATGAAGCGAGAGGGGGGCATGGCGTTGCCTCAGCGCTTCGCCCAGGGACGAGCGGCCTGAGGAGACGGCGCGCTTGCCGGCTTCGTGCCACTGGCCGGGGCCGGCGCACCGTCCGCGGCGTCGAGCGCGCGGAAGCCCTTGACCTCGTTGCGCGCGTCGTAGGTGCCGTCGGCAGGGCGCACCGCCAGCTTGACCTGCAGCTCGCCGCCGAGCATGGCGTCGACCGACGTCGCGCCGTGCTTCCCGATCGAGTCGAGGATGGTGACGATCTGGCCCTGCGCGATCTCGCGGGTCTGCTTGTTCTCGTGCTGGTGGCAGAGGTTGGCGAAGACCTTACGGTTGACGTAGGCCGGCTCGCGCTGGTCGATGCACTCGAAGGTGATCTTCAGCATCTGCCCGACGTTGGCGCTCTTGCCCTCGACGATGTCGGCCTGCGTGATGCGCATCGCATACCAGCCCGGCTTCATGGGCTCGAACGAGGGGCGGGCGGCGGCGGTGTTGGCGGTGTCGAATCCGAAAGTGCTCATGGTTCTGTCTCTTCTGGTTGGGGTTGGGGGTTGTGGGTTCAGGCGGAAACGGGCTTGCCGACGAGCGGCAGGAACTTGGCGACTTCGTTCCAGTCGAGGGGCAGCTTGTCGGGCATGCGGTAGCGGTTCTTCGCGCGCCACGCCGCGTGCTCGGTGGTGTGCAGGGCGCGCGTGCCGTCGCTGATGCCGCGGCGCCGCTCGCTGCCCTTCGGGCCGCTGGTGACCGACGAGACCTTGTAGTTCGCGAAGAGCACGGCGTCGGCCCAGTCGCAGACCAGCGCCTCGGCCGTCTTGTGCAGCCGCATCTGGTAGCGGTCGAACGGGTCCGTCTCCGGCGGCTCGACGCGGGCCACGGTGCTGTGCGCGGTCAGGATGATCGTCATGCCGCGCGCGCGCATCGCTTCGCAGCCGTCGAGGAAGTTGCGCCACTCCATCGCGGCGGCCGTGTAGCCCTTGCCGTAGCCGTAGGCTTCGATCGACTCCTTCCCGTCGCGCTTGCAGACGAAGTCCCAGAGCAGGGGCTCGAGCTTGTCGAGCGAGTCGAGCACGAACGTCTGGAAGTCGTGCTGTTCGTTGACGAGCGACGCGATGCAGTCAAGCACGTCGCCGTAGCTGGCCGGCTTCGGGAAGGCGGGCACGTTGAGCGGCGCGCCCTCGTAGTCGGTGAGGTCGCCGGCCCCGTCCTCGACGGGGACGAAGATCGGCGACGGCGCCATGGCGGCGAAGGTGCTCTTGCCGATGCCGGGGACGCCGTAGGTGACGAGGCGCGGCGGTCCGCTGACGCTGCGCTTGATGTCTGCGAGTGAGATAGCCATTGGTTCGGTTCCTTTCGTTCTGGGTTGGTTGGTTCGGTTACTGGTGTGCGATCAGGTAGTTGACGTGCGCGTCCCACGCGAAGGCCGCCATGGCCGCGAGCACGGCGATGACGAGCCAGACGCGAGACGCGCGGGACGTGGCGAGGCCGGGGGCGTTACGCATGGCGCAGGGCCTCCTCGGCGGCGTTGAACACTTCGTAGGCCGCGAAGATCCGATCCTGCTCTCCATCGACGACGCCTGCGAGCGACGCGTCCGCCGCCTTCCACGCATCGACGACGCGCCGCAGCTCGCGCAGCTCGGCCTCAGCCGCCTCCGCGCGATCTCGCTCTTGGTCGCGCGACTCCTCCAGCATGTCGGCCCGCGCCGACGTGAGGGCTTGCAGTTCGCGCAGTTGCGCGATGATCGTGGCCGAGGGGTTCATCGGCGCACCTCCCGCTGGTGCACCTCGACCACGCGCAGGCTCGGCAGCCCCTTGCAGTCTCCGCAGCCGCAACGGTCGCTCCACCCGATCAGCAGCACGACCGTCAGGCCGTTGGCGAAGTCGACGCGCAGTGCCGGAGCCGCCGCCTTGCGACGCATCTCGGCCCACTCGGGCGCTTCCATCTCGGTGCCGTTCGGGATCAGCCACGTCGCGTTCTGGAACAGCTCGTCAGCCGGCACGGGCTCGCCAAGCTGGAAAAGGTGGTCGGCGATCACGTCGCCGACCTCGGTATCCCAAAGGCAGTCGAGCGTGCGCACCCACACGAGCGACGACAGCAGGCCGGGGGATGTGGCGTTCACGCGCGCCTCCCGGCCTCGGCGGCCTGCTTGCGGTCGGCGTCGGTCAGCTCGGCGACCAGCAGCTTGCCGGCCATCGCGCTGGCTTGGTCGGCGAAGTAGGTGCACGACGCCAACAGGTAGTCGAGGTGGTCGCGGTCTGGCGCCGGCATGCCCATGCCGTGCACGGCGAGGTTGAGGCGCGCGAGGTTCGTGGCGATCTCGGCGATCTCCTTGCGGAAGATGGAGCGGTTCATCAGACGTTCCTCAGGTAGTGCGCCTCGAAAGCGGCCTCGTTGCTCTGGCGCGTGATGTCGTCCTCGAGCTGGTCGCGGTCGTGGCCCGACAGCTCGGCCAGCCGCGTCTCGGCGATCTCCTGCGCGCGGGCGTGCGTCGCCGGATCTCCCCACTGCGCGACGAAGTCCTCGACGCCATCGACGCAGGCCTCGTCGACCACAATCGTGCCGTCGAGGTCCCAGGCGCGCAGATCGACGCAGATCGCCAGCCCGGCGACGCTGCTGTGCGTGATGTGGTCGCACCCCCACACTTGGTCGATTGCGCGGCGCTCCGGCGAGTTGGGCGCGAACTGCGCGAGGTCGATCGTCCCCAGGGTGCGGCGCACTTCGGGGCGGTCCCAGCGCAGCATGTGCTGGCGGCTCGACGCCATCGCGATCGCGAGGGCTTCAGCCTGTTCGGTCGAGAGTTGCGCCGAGGTGGGCGCGGTGGCTACGGTGTCCATCGGTTCGAGGTCCTTGGTATCGAGGGTCGCGGATCTGGCCTCGGTCGCTGCTCCGCCCTGGTAAGTTGGGCAGCGGCCGGGGTTGTTTCTGACGCAGTTATCGGCAGAACTGCGCGCAGAATCAAGCGCCATGGATAGAATCTTTCGGCAGTCCTGCCTATCCTCGGCCGGGCCATGTCCGAGACACTCGACGAACTGCTGCTGGCGAAGAAGGTTGCCGGCGACTACCGCGACTTCGCCGACACCGTCGGCATCAGCGTGCGCGCGCTGCTCGACCTGCGGACCGGGAAGGTCGACCGCCCCCGGCGCGCCACCGTTCTGGCTCTCGCCGCTGCGCTGAAGGTCGCGCCCACCCGCGTCGAGGCAGCCATCGCCGCCAGCCGCACCGCGGCGAGGGACTGACCCATGGAGCGCTGGGACATCGCGGCGAACTTCGTCGGGCCCCGCCTGTTCCGCTGGGGCGCGAAGGTCCGCGTGATCCTGTGGACCGGCGGCGACCCCAGCCGGCTGCGCGTCGAGGGCCTGAACTTCCACGGCCGCCGCGTCGACGCGTGGGTCAGCATCGGCCACCTGCGCAGCTTCCGCCCCGTGATGGTGCGCGACACAGGCGGGCGCGAGACCAAGGCCGAGGCCATCGCGGAGGCAGCCGGGTTCGAGCGCATGCGCGAGATGTGGGGCGCCAAGTGCCCGCTGCTCACCCGGGCGGAGCACGAGCGGATCCTGCGGGCCAGCCGCACCGCCGCGAACTGACACGCAGAACGCGCACGGGCAGATCGTGCAGGCGTCCGGCGCCAGGCACTCGGCCGGTGCGCGCAGGCAGTGCGGGCAGATGGTCACAGGTAGAGCCTCGTCGGCATCCCGTCGGCGTCCCGCTCGATCGCGACCGGCGACTCGAAGAGCCCCGCCAGCGACACCCGCACGCACGCCGCGCCCTTCGCCGGCACGACCGACTCTAC
>JBIIIL010000092.1:0-9001 GCA_044234825.1 Phycisphaerales bacterium | reverse complement strand
GGTTCCTGCGCTCCATGCGCTCGGCATCCGGCGCATCGATGCGGTGATCGTGTCGCACGCGAACTTCGACCACTTCAGCGCCATCCCGGAGGTGATCGAGGCCATGCGCGTCCCGAGGCTGCTGCTGACCGAGGAGTCGCTTGCACGTGCGCGCGAGCTGCCGCGCGGATCGTTCGCGGCGTTGCTGCGCTTTGCCGATGAGGCCGGTTGCGCGGTCGGCACTGTGGCCCAAGGTGACACGCTGGCCATCGCGCCGGACATGCGGATGGATGTCCTGTGGCCGCCTCGCGGGTCAGGCGAGATTCCCCCTGAGGCGAGGACCGCTCGCGGCCGCAGCATGTCGCCGAACGCCCGAAGCGTCGCGATCGTCGTGGAGTCGCATGCAGCCCGCGGCATCGTCGCGCGCGCGTTGCTGTGCGGCGACCTGTCCGGGCATGGTTGCGATGCCGTATCGGAGCGGACGTCGCATCACGCAGGCACCATCGCGATTGCCGAGGTGCCGCACCACGGGTCTCCCGACCCGGCGGCCGTGCGCATGCTCAGCGCACTCGAGCCGAAGGTGGCGATCCAGTCGACGGGCCTGCGAAGGCTCCAGCGGGACGCCATCGCTTCGCTCGTGCACTTCAACGATCCATTTCACGATGCTGCGAGGGCCGTGGACGCGCAGGGGAACGACGCAGGGCGGCCACCACGGGGACCGCATGGGTCCACAGGCCGCATATGCCGACTCGTGACGGCGCGCCATGGCGCTGTCGCGGCGGCCATCGGCGCGGACGGTTCCATCCATGCGGGTCGATTCGACCGAGACCGCTATGTGTGGCGAACGATCGTGCCGCCCTTAACGTCCGTCGACTGTGCGCACCAGGACGAGCGCGCGGTCGAGCACCAGCACGTCGCCGAGTCCCGCACGCTGACCTTCGCCGATCTCGATGGAAAGCGCAGCGTCCGGACCCGAGAGCGATGGATCGAGCCTGAGGTCGAGCGAGATCACGGGTCGTGCCGCATCGAGCGTCGCGCTCAGGAGCTCCCGGCCTCCTTGCTTCACGATGACCGGGGCGTGCGCCCACTCCCGAAGCCTGTCACGCACCGAGAGCTCGCCCATCAGGCGCTCGCTCCCCTTGGGGATTTCGTAGACGAGCCGTACCGGCCCCCTGATCTCCATCGCGGCGAGGCCGAGCGGGGCGTCCGCGTCCAGCGCGACAGGCGCGCTCGGCACGCCCGTCGCCAGCGTCACATCCGATGCTGGCGCGGCCGATGGCGCAAGTGCCGACAGCGGCACGATGCGCAGCCCTGCCGCGCCTCCGAACGCGGCGCCATGCAGCTCCTCGGCTGAGAACCTGATGAGGTTGCGCCCCGGAATCAGCGAGGGACCTGCGAGCGCGAATGCGAGGTCTCCGACGGGTCGCAGCTCGGTGCCATCGATGACCGTGCCATCGGCCTGCCAGACGCGCACGGGAAGCCGCGCCGCCGGACTTGTGACGAACCCGCACGCCGCAATCCTGTCGACGGGCACGTCGCGCCGCTGCCCGTCCTGCTCGATCGTGAAGGTCTCGCCGATGCGCTCGACCACACCCTCGATCCTGTCCCCGTTGGCGAGCACGACCACGTCGGCCGCCTGCGCGACCGGAATCGGCGCTCCACCCTGGAGCGAGAAGCCTGCGACACGGTCAAGAGGCACGTCGATGGCGCCAAGACCGATGTGCTTCCACACCACGCGCATCCCACCCGCATCGTCGGTGAATGCACCCGCAAGCGATCCGGGCACGCGCTGGCCATCGGCCATCACCAGCTCCGACTGGCCTGCCACAAGCCTGAATGCAGGCCTGCGCTGTCGCCCGGCGAGCAGCGCGCGCCCATCTGGCCCGAGGATCGCGAGCGCGCCGGCGAGCGCGGCACCACCATCCGGCGCCACCAGCGATCCGTCGCCCGAGAGCGTTGCGTCGGTCCACGCGCCATCGGACCGGAGCACCGTGCAGGTGACCGCCGGCGCTGGCGCAGCCACAGGAGCCGACGCGGAGCCTTGAGGCTGGCCTAGCGCGCGCACATGCGCCGCCCCGAACGCGAGCGCCACCGCGGCGCACCATGCTGCAGCTGCTGAGGGGTTCCGGTCGATGCGCATGCTTGGGCTCAGGAGAGTGCGAGTCAGCGCTGGAAGATCGGCAGGTAGCGCTTGGGCATCTGCGCCACCACGAGCGCCATCGCAGTCGCGTACGCATTGCCTGACTGGTGATCCACCCAGCTGCCGTCCTCCGACTGGATGCGCACGAGCTCGTCGCGGATCCCAGGCCACCACTGCGCCCACCACTCGCCGCCCGCGAGGTACATCGCCTGCACCGCGTAGTAGTGGCCGTAGAAGTAGTAGGGCTGGATCATCGGGCCGCCGCTGCCGGGTGGCGCGGTGCGCGCGAGGTAGTCGAGCGCGCGCGCGATCGAGTCATCCTCGTAGATGCCGGCGTAGAAGAGCGTGGCCACGCCTGCGGCCGAGCGAGGCCACGCGCTCGCGCCCGAGACCCGCATGTACCTGAAGCCGCCGTCGGCGTTCTGGCACTCGCGCACGTAGCGCACGGCGGCATCGATCGTCTCCTTGGGCACCTTGATGCCGGCATTGCGCGCGCTCCGCAGCGCCATCACCTGGCAGATGGTCACCGACACGTCGGCGTCGTAGGGGACAGGGTTGTACCGCCATCCGCCCTCGTCGTTCTGGCTGTTGACGATGAGCTGCACGGCACGCACGAGCGCATCGCGCACGCGCGTGTCCTGCGGATTCATGCCGTAGATCTCGCCCAGGAACAGCGCGCCGAACCCATGTCCGTACATCGGGCCTGTGGAGTTCTCGACCGCCAGCAGTCCGCTCTCCTCGCTGCTCTTGAGCACGTACTCGAGCGCCTTCGCGACGTTCTCGCCGTAGCGGCCGCGCCCAGGCACGTGGCCATCGGCCATGAACGCGATGCCGCACAGCGCCGTGATGCCGACATGGCGGCTGAATCGCCCGCGCCCGAAGGATCCGTCCTCGTTCTGCACGGACGCGAGGTACGCGAGGCCCCGCGCGACCGCAAGGTCGAGCTCTGGCGTCATCTCTCCGGATGCAGGCGCGTTCTCGGCGCCGACCGCGCCATCACGCTCGGGCTTGGCGGGTGCTGCGTCCGAAGGCGCCTGCGCACGCGGATCGCGCGAGAGCAGGTCCGGAGCGCGTTCCTGCGCTGAGGCGGCAACCGCGATCGCGGCGCACAGCAGCAGGTGCGCGGGCCACTTCACTTGCGAGCCTCCTCGGCGATGCGCCTGTAGTACTGCTCGGTCCACCACTTGTAGGTCGTGCTCATCTTCTCGCGCAGGCCCTGCCGGACAGCCTCGCGCGTCCGCGCCGGAAGCATGCCCCACTCCGCTTCTGACTGCTCAAGCGGACCGCCCTGCGCCGCATCGGCCTGATCGACCTCGGGCGTGCCGCCCTGCGGATCGCCTGCCGCGGCGCCCTCGCGCCGTGCCTGCTCCTGGGCCCGGCGGCGAGCCTCCTCGGCCGCGCGTCGCGCGGCCTCGCGCTGCGACTCCTCATCGCCCTGCGACTGGCCCTGCGGCTGCGGGCGCTGCTCACCTTGCGACTGCGCACTTGAGGACGCGCTCGATGACGATGACTGCTGGCGCTGCTGCTGCTCCTGACGCTGCTGCGCGCTCTCGATCAGCGCATCGAGGCGCGCGAGCGTCTCCGCCTGCACGCGCTGCACCGCAGTGCCGCTCTCCTTGCCGTCAAGGAGGGTTGCGCTCCGGCGCATGCCAGCGACCACCTCACGCATCAGGTCACGCATCTGGTCATCGCTGAGCACCTTGGCAAGCCTCTCGCGCGCCGCACGCTCGGCCTCCGCCGCCGCACGCGCCGCGTCATCCTGCGCAGGAGCTCCGGCGCTTCCCTGGCCCGCCCCAATGCCAAGCAGCTCATCGAGGCTCTTGGGCGGCGCAGTCGCGGGTGGCGACGTCGCGGAAGCAGGGGCATCACCGGGCTGTGCACCCGAAGGCGACTGCGCCGACTGAGGTCCACGCCCCATCGGCGCGGGCGCGCGTGGCCCTGACGGACCAGGCGCATCCTCTCCCTCGGGCGCACCCTCAGGCGCACGATCGGGCACCTGCTGGATCGATGGACCGGCACGCTCACGCTGCTCCTGCATGCGCCTCTCGATCTCCTCGCGCACCTTCTCGGCGAGCGCGGCGATGTCGGATTGCCTGCGGGCCACATTCTCGAGCATGCCGGCGGGGAGCTCGCCTGCCCCCACGGCGCGCGTGCGCTCCGCCAGGCCCTGCTGCACGGCGCGCAGCACCTTCAGTTCGGCTACGGGCGGCACCACAGGATCCTCCGGGCCACCCTCGCCGCCGCCACCGCCACCGCCAGCCTGATCGCCGCCCTGCGCCTGGGCATCTTCGAAGGGACTGCGCGCCGCGGCCTGCTCGGCAAGCGCCGCCGCGAGGCCGCGCAGGATCTGCAGCACATCGGCGCACTCCGCGGCTGTTTGCGCGCGCGCCGTGCCCTCGCGCAGGTCCGCAACCGCCCGCGATGCCGCATCGGATAGCGCATCGGTCGCATTCATCAGGACCTCCGAGGCACGCACGTCCTCGTTGCCATCGGCCATCGCGCGCACGGCCGCCCGAACCGAGTCCTGCTCGACGCCGGCGCGCCGCGCCTCCATGATCCGCCGCCGCTCGCGGGCCCCGGCCTCGTCGAGCTGCGCCAGCGCCGTCACGGTGACCACGACGCCTTCCTGCCGATCCGCGAGCGCCCGATACGCCTCGGCGAGCGCGCGCGCACGCCGCTCGCGGTCTCGTGCCTCGTTGCGCCGCTCCTCGGTGCGCGCGAGGTCACGCGCCTCCCGGAACAGCGACGTGGCGCGGGCCAGTGCGCCTGCACCGTCGGCGACTGCGGGCGGTGCGCGCCGCAGCGCAGATGCGCCACGGCCCGCGCTCTCCGCGCCGCGCTCCACCGTCCTGACGATGCGCTGCATGCTCGCGCCGCCTGCTCGGCCCTCATCGGCAACAGCGAGGGCCTGCTGGTTGAGCGTGCCCGCTTCGCGAGCCTCAGGCTCGGCCGACTGCGCATCCGCCGCGAGCGCATCGGCCGACCGCTGCGCGCTCTCTGCCCGCGTGAGCAGTCCTTCGAGCGCCTCGAGCATTGACGCCAGGCGCCGCCGCAGCGTCTCGGTGCGCGAGCGCTCGTCATCGGCGAGCGCAGACATCATCTGCTGCACCGTCTCGGCAGCCTGCGCTCCTGCCCGGCTTGCCTCGTCCATCCGGTTCTCGCGCGTCGACCGCGCCGCCTGCTCCGTTCGGGACTCGAGCGATCCAGCCTCGCCGCGGCGCACCGCCTCGCGGAGCTCCTCGGCACGCGCCGGATCCGCCGACTTCACGCGCTCGGCCCGTTCCGCGAGCGACTCCATCGCCTCGCGCGCTGCGCGCGCCGCCTCGTCCGCGGCCTGGGCAGCCCGCTCGAGCTCCGCCGCGTCCGCCGCGTCGAGCGCCTCACGCGTCTTGCCTGCGGTGCGCGCACTGGCTGCGCGCCGCGCGTCATCGGCCTTGGTCAGGGCCTCCGTCACCTTCTGCAGCTGACGGCCCGCAGCCCACGCATCGCGATCGCGGTCAAGCAGCGTCGCGAGGTCCTCGAGCTCCGCGCGAACAGCCTCCTGCGCCTCGCGTGCCTGCGCCTGCGCGCGCGCCGACTCTGCCTGCGCGCGGGCGCGGGCATCGCCGCCGCCTGCACGTTCGGCCTCCGCCGCAGCCTGAGCCGACTCCGCAGCATCCTGAAGGCCTTCACGGGCCTCGTTCGATCGCGCGGCCGCCTCGGCCACGAGATCCTCAGCCGCATCAAGCACGCTCCGCATCGCGTCGTCGCCTGAGCGGTTCCTCGCAAGCCGCGACCGCAGCCCAGTCACTGTCCGCTCGAGCCCCGCGAGCCGCTCGCTCAGCTCGCCCTGCGGCCGCACGCGCTCGCTCGGGCCATCGTCCCGCTCGAGGAGGTTGCGCTGGCGCTCGTCGGCGCGGATTGCCGACTGGCGCAGCGATGCGAGCGCTGCACGCATCTCCTCGTCGAACTGCGAACCTGAAATGACGCGGAGCTTGCGCGGCACGCTCCTGACGCCCTCGGCGCCCGCACCGGCCATGCGGATGTCCGACGCGACTCCTGTCAGCTCGAGGACGTCGCCGGGCACCGCACCCGTCGCCGACACATCGAGCGTTCCATCCGCGCGCGCCTGCCTCTGGCCAGCGGCGAGCTGCGCATCCGCGACGCGCGTGACGGCATCGCCACGCGCCACCTCTGCGCGCAGCGCACCGATGGCGAGGTCGTCGCGCGCCTCGATGCGGACCGGAACAACCGCTGTGGGCAGCACCGTCTCGTCCGATGCGGGGTCCGCCACCACCACTTCGGGCGGGCGGTCAGCGACCACGGACACCTCGACCGAGATGGGTTCGACGTTCGGCACGCCGTCCGGATCGCGGAGCGTCACCGCAAGCGATGCGTCGCTGGTCGCCTGCCACGACACCTCCCACCGCGGGGTGCCGCCCTCCGCGGCGAGCACGCGCACCTCAGGCGTCACATCCTGGCCCTTCATCGCGAAGGTTGACGCGATCCACGCCGCGAACGCTCCAGGGTCCGACGCCGCATCGGGCGGAGCCGCAGCGCGCCGCGGCTCCATCGTGATCGCGATCCTCGATCCCTCCACGACAGGCTCAGGGATGCGCCCCCTCGACTCTGTGGCATCGCCGAGGTCCTGCTCGCGCGGCGGCACCACAGTCCGCGCATACTCAGGAGGGCTGACAGTGGCCCGGGCCGATGCCAGCGATGGCGGTTCGACCATCTCCACGCGCTGCACCGGCGTCGACACATCCGATGTGCGGAACTGGAACTCGATGGCTCGGTCACCTGGCTCCACCAGGCGCTCGAAGCGGCTGCCCGACTGGCGCACGGCCAGCGACTCCTCCCATGCGCCGAAGATCCCGCTCGCGTTCATCTTCCGCGTGCGCACCCACACGCGCTCGCGCAGCGCATCGCCTCGCGTCAGCTCCGCCCGCAGCGGCAGGGCCGCACCGCGCGGATGGTGCCGCACATCCGTCAGGCTCTGCAGGCCGGTGCGCGCCGGCCACTCCGCGGCGCTCCATGGCATGAACAGGCGCTGCGCACCCACCACGCTCATCGACGGCGCGAACGCCGCGACAGCGGCCGCAGCGATCGCCATCGCCGCCAGACGCACGACTCGCTTGCGGCATGGCCTGGGATCGATCAGGCTGATGACATCTCGCTCGCTGACCTGCGGCACCACATCGCGAACCACCGCGGCCGCGAATGGTGACGCCGCGGCGCCCTGCGCGCCGGTCGCTGCAGACGAGAACTCGAGCGCTGACGCGATGCGGCCCCTCATGCCCGGCAGCCGCTCCTCGACCCGAAGCGCAATCGACAGCGGCGACACGCGCATCCTCCACGCCGGACGGATGCGCCTCCAGAGGGTCCAGGCCACGGCGCCCGCCCATACGGCGAGCAGGACCGCGCGAAGCGGCGCCGGCAGTCGCAGCAGCAGGTCGATGAGGATGAAGGCAACCGCCAGCGCGAGCGCCAGCGCGCCAAGCGAACTGAGCCGCTCGACGACCAGCAAGGTGCGCACCCGATGCGCGGCCCGCTCGAATGCAGCGGTGAAGGGAGTCATCGGACCTCGCAAAGGCTACGCGAGCCGGACCGCGCGGCGCCCGATCCATTCCGCGGCAAGCAGCAGGATGATGATCGCCAGCGCAGCCGGGCTGCGGGTCAGCGGATCGGTCGTCGACTGCGCGCTGTCCGATGCTCGGCGCGGGATGAGGTCCGGAATCGCATCGAGTCCCTCGCGCCCGATCACGAGGCCGCCGGTCGATTCCGCGATGGCCCGCAGCTGCGGGTGGTCCGAGGATGGATCTGCCGACTCGAGATCGCCACGCACGCTCTCGACGGTGGCCTCGGCCTGCCCGATCCGGCCGTCTTCGACTCGGATGCGCCACACGCCGGGCTCATCCGGCGACCAGGTCGCGGCCCACACCGCCTCTCCAGCCCCTGAACTTCGCCGCAGCTGGATGACCTGCGCCGCGCCACCGTCGATGCGCTCCGCGCGCGCCTCGACGGCGGTGTCGCCCACGGCCTCCGCCACCTTCGCGTCGGTGACCACGAGCCGCAGCACGGTGCCCCGGGCCACCTCGACCATGCGCGCGTCGGCCTCGAGTGCGGCGACACGCCCACCAGCATCCACGGAATGCCGCGCGAGGAAGCGCAGCAGCTGCAGCCAGAATCGCTCCTGGTACGTCTCGCCCACGCCGCGTCGCCAGCGCCACGTCTCGTCGGTGCCCACATAGATGACCTGTCCCGAGCCGAACCGCATCGACAGGACGGCTGGCCACCCATCGCCGCCTGACGCTCCAACCGCGCGCGCGAGCACCTCCGTGGCGGGCTTGAGCTGAGATGCATCGATGCGCTGGACCCACTCGAGCTCCGCAAGCGATGCGGGCCAGTCGGCGCTGGAGTCCGCGAGCCTCATGACGCCTGCGCGTCTCGCTGCAATCGTGGGCTCGAGACCGACCGGCTCGTCGATCCGTTCCACTGAGGTCCCGATCCTGATCGGCACGAGATCCTCAAGCGGGGTGCCAACCCAGCTCAGCGGCGTCGATCGCTCGCCCGCCAGCCAGAGCAGTCCGGCGCCGCGCTCCGAAACCGCAGTGGCAATCTCCGACACCTGCGTTGGCGAGAGCGCGCCAGCCGGCACGTCTCCGAGCACGAAGAGGTCGTACGCGCTGAACTCCTCGCGCGTCTGCGGAAGCCGGTACAGCGGCGCGTTTCCCTCCTGCGCGAAGTCGCGGTCCGCGGAGAGCAGCATCACCGATGCCTCGACCGATGGCTCGCGCACAAGCATGTTCTTGAGGTAGCGGTACTCCCACCTCGGATAGCCCTCGATGTACAGCACGCGCAGCGGCCGGTCCACCAGCTCGATGTCCACGCGGCGCTCGTCGT
>JBIIIL010000091.1:0-9044 GCA_044234825.1 Phycisphaerales bacterium | reverse complement strand
CGCGCTCGCGGTCTTCGGTCTTCGTTCATTCCGATACCTCTGGTTTCCATGGGCATACTGGCTCGTCTTCGGCCAGACCATCTCCGAGCGGCTGCTTTCCCGCGTCACCGAGCGCCTGCAGGACTGGAGCGCCGTGGGCGCCGACATCCTGATGAACACCTGCGGCATCGACGTGGAGCGCGTCGGCAACGTGCTGACCATCCATTTCGCCGACGGCTCCTCGCATCCGCTGAACGTCGCGGAGGCGTGCTCTGGGATGCGCACCCTCATGGCGTTCCTCGCGATCGGCGTCGCGATGGCGGCCCTCGGCCTGAACACTTGGTGGCAGCGCGTTGCCCTGGTGACAGCAGGCATCCCGATCTCGCTCTTCGTGAACATTCTGCGCGTGACTTCCCTGGGCCTCCTGTCGATCATCGACCCAAACCTGAGCGCCGGCGAGTTCCACAGCATGATCGGCCTGGTGTGGCTGGTGCCGGCCTTCCTCATGTTCCTCGGTGCGATGTGGGTGATCCGCAACCTGGTCATCGACGATGCGGACGCCGGAGGTGCCGCGTGAAGCTCCGCTTCGACCCATCGGTGAAGGTGCTGTACTCGGTGCTGATGGTGGCGCTCGTCGGCGGCGGCCTCGGGCTCCGCGCGGCGATGCAGGCGCTCGACGTCTACCTGAAGAAGGAGCCGGTGCCGCTCCGCGCGGACCTCGGCAGCATCCCGACGAGGCTCGGCGAGTGGCAGAAGATCGGCGACGACATCGTCATGGACGCAGCGATGGTCGAATCGCTCGGCACCGATCGGTACCTCTCGCGGAACTACGCCATCGGCGGCGACCCCGCGCGCGGCGTGCTCTCCCTGCACCTGGCGTACTACACGGGAATGATTGACACCGTCCCGCACATCCCGGAACGCTGCTGGGGTGCGGGCGGTCTGATCCAGGCGGGCGACCCGGAGCGGCTCGAACTGTCGATCCCGTCGCTCGCGGACGTGCCGACCGACGCGCCGGTGAATCGTGCCACCGGCCAGCAGTATCCGATCGCACGCCTCGCAGATCCCGTGACGCGGGTTGAGGAACGCGTGGCCCTCCCGATCGGAGCGCTCGCGATGACGCTCACCACCTTCCAGGACCCCAAGGCGGCGCGCGTCAAGCAGCTCGGCGGCTACATGTTCGTGGCAAACGGGCGCTGCACGCCGTCGACCATCGCCGTGCGCGAGCTGGCATTCGATCTGACCGACCGCTACGCCTACTATTGCAAGGTGCAGTTGTCGGCGCGGTACCCGGACGGGGATCCGCCGCCGCGGGAACGGTTCCGGCGCGATGCCGAGGACTTCCTCGCGCACCTCTACCCGCACCTGATGCGCCGGCTTCCGGACTGGCCCACGGTGGAGCGCTCCGAGAACGACAAGGGCTGACCAAACAGCAGGGACACCGAAACCATGGCACGCAAGAGCAAGGTCAATCGCAAGCTGGTGATCGTGGTCGGCGGCTTCTCCGCCGCCGCGGTGCTGCTCCTCGGGGCCGTCCTCGCCGTCAACCAGTTCTGGCTGAAGAACGCCGCGCGCAACATCAAGGCAGGCGACGAGCTGATGGCCCAGGGCCAGTACCGCCAGGCCTACGGCATGTACGGCCGCGCGGCGTCGAAGGAGCCGGCGGTGCTCTCGCACATCGCGAAGATGGAGGAAGCGCTCCTCAAGGTGACGCCGACCTCCGCGCAGCAAGCCGCCGACGACTACCGCACGTTCGTCGGCCTCAAGCGCGGGCGTGTCCGTGCGCAGCCCGGCGATCCGACGCAGTGGCGGATGCTCTTCGACGTGCTCGAGGAGGAAGCCGACCTCTACCCGAACTTCGACGGCTGGCTTCAGGTGGAGGGCGTGGCCCGTGACATGCTTGAGGTGGCCGCACCCGGGAGCGACGCCGCGAAGGCCGGCGAGGAAGAGCTCGTCCTTGCGCGTGCCCGTCGCGAGAGCCTGCTGTCCTCCGGCGAGCGGACCGACCTCGAGCGCCGCTGCGAGACATTCCTCGCCGCCAACCCGAAGTCATGGCGTGCCTGGCGCGCGCTCATCGAGCTTCGGATCGAGGACGTGGTACGCCTCCGCGCGACCGGGCAGGAACAGGCCGCCGCGCGCCGTCAGGAACAGCTCGACAAGGCAATTGCCGACATGAAGGCGTCCGTCGGCGGCATGGCTGATGATTCATCGGCGAAGCTTGCCCTGGCGGAGGTCGCCTTCGACCGCATGGTGCTGGACGTCCGTGAGGGACGTCGAGTGATGTTCACGAAGCTGGACAAGGCCGCGCTCGGTCCGGCCTCGTCGGCCCTGAAGGAGGCGGCGATCGCGAGCGAACGCCCGAGCGCGATCCGGGCCGTCAGCACCAAGCTGCTGAGCGTCGGCGAGTCTGCCGATGCAAACGCCTTCGTGAAGTCCTGGCTCGATGCCCATCCCGACGATCTCGTCACGGGCGGATTTGCGCTGGAGCTGCTCGCCGCAGGTGGCGATGCGAACGAGAGCTATGCGGCGATCCGCGACCGGGCCGACCGAATCCTCAAGCAGCCACCGGGCACCACGAGCCTCGGCTCGAGCGTCCAGGCGGAGACCCGGAGCCGCGCGATCCAGGTTCTCATCGATTCCGGCGTCGTGCGTCTTGCGGGCATCACCGCCGACGCGGACAAGGCCGAGGCCCTCAAGGAGCTGGATGCGCTGCGCGCCCAGCTGCTCGAGGCGCAGCAGAACGACGCCACGACGCCGATGATGCTGGCGACCGACGCCAAGATCATGCAGATGCGAGGCGATCTCGCCGGCGCGGCGGCCAAGTGGGATGCCTACTACGTCCGTGTCCCGCAGCCGAGCGCGGATGCCTTCGTGTGGTCGACCATCGTCGCCCGAGCGCAGAACGACCTCGGCGTGGCGATGCAGCGCGCGACCCGCGGTGCCGAGGCGTTCCCGGGCGACCTGCGCATCGGGCTGCAGCGCGCGGAGCTGGCGCTCCAGCTGGGGCGCACCGCCGAGGCTGCCGCGCTGTACGCGGCCCTCGCGGAAGCGCTGCCTGACCGTCCGGAGCTGGGCCGCATGGCGACCGAGTTGCGAGCCCGTGCCCAGGGTGCGCAGGCCGACAAGCCCTCGGAACTGGTGGCCATCGAGACGGCGGTCTCGGAACGCGACCTCGCCCGTGCGCGCGAGCTGGCAGCGGCATGGATGACGACCTCCGGCGGAGCCCTTCCCGCCGTGTTCGCGCAGATCTTCGTGGAAGAGCAGGCAGCCGACAAGGCGAAGGCGCTCGAGCTTGCCCGCGCCGCACTGGAGAAGTTCCCCGGAAACCCGGACCTTGCCAAGGTCGAGGCGTTCTTCGCCACCGAGGACCCGGTCGAGCGGATCGACCTGATGACGGATCGAATGGTCAGCGACCCGCAGAAGCGTGCGCTGGAGCGCCTGCGTGCATATCGCACGCTCCGTGCCGACATCGCCCGGCAGCTGGAAGAGCGTCGCCGCGCGGGGTCGTCGGACCTCGCCCGCAGCGAGGAAGCGCTGGCTCGCCTGGATGCAAAGATCCCCGAGGCCGAGAAGGCGGCCGGGTCGATGAAGGGCGAGGACACGACCATCGTCGAGATGCTCTTCAACAATTCCCTCGAGCGGAAGGACTATGCGGCCGCGGAGGTGCAGATCCAGGAAGCCGCGAAGATGTCGGCCGCGGCGCCGGCCCTCGAACCGCTCCTTCGGTCTCGCTGGCTGGATGCCCAGGGGCGCACCGCCGAGGCGATCGCAACCCTCGAGAAGGCGCGGCAGTCCGGCCGCAACGAGGCGCCGATCGCCGGCATGCTGGCCTCGCTCCAGGAGCGCGTCGGCAACGAGCCGCAGGCCTTGGTCCTCTGGAAGGAAGCCTACGACCGGCGGCCGAACGACTCGACCTTGGTGCGCGGGTACGCGCGCGCGATGGGGCGCGCGGGCCAGGGGCGCGTCGCGCTCGAGCTGCTGCGTGCTGCCATGGAGGCGTCTCCCGCGGACGCGGACATCGCCCGCATCGGTGCGGAGTTCGAAGCGGTGTACGGCCAGCGATCCAAGGCCATCGACATCCGCCGGAAGATCGTCGAGCTTGATCCGATCGATCGAGTGAACATCATCGAGCTGTATGCGCTGCTGTACGCGCCGCCGGACTTCGGATCGGTTCGCGATGGGCAGGGTCGCCCCCGGTTCGACACGCGCACGTGGGAGGCGGTGCCGCCGGCGGAGCGGCAGCGATTGCTGCGGGATGCGGCCGCGACCAACGTCAACGTCGCCGAGCAGGTCTACCAGGCGTCGATGCGCGACACGCCGCTTGACATCAACTTTGCCGCACGCAAGGCGACCATCATGCGGCAGATGGGGCAGAATGCGGAGGCCACCAAGGCAATCCAGGCCGTGATCGACGCCGCCGAGGCGCAGGGGAAGGCGACGTACACGCTCTACTCCACGCTCGCGGCGCACCTGTCGGACATCGGCGATCGGCCCGGGTCCGACGCCGCCTTCGCGAAGGCTCGCACGCTGCAGGATCCGGAGCGCCGGGAAGTCGACGCGATCCTGGTCGAGGTCGCCGCGAGTCGCCGCGAGTTCGGTGCGGCCGCGGACCTGCTGAAGCAGTCGTTCGGCGAGCGGCCGACGTTCGCCAACTTGGTCCGCCTGACGGACCTGGAGGTCCTCGCCAAGCGTCCGGATGACGCGGCGGCGACGCTCGCGCGAGCCAAGTCCATGCTGGGCGAGTCTCCCGGTCCCGAGGTGGTCCGGTCATTCGAGATGCTGGCATCGGCCGTGGCCGCAAGCCAGGCGGACAAGCTGCGTGACGAGGGCAAGCTCGAGGAGTCGCGGGCCAAGGTGGACGAATCGCTCGCCGCACTGGGCCGGGCGGAAGCCGCCACCCCGGCCGACCTGATGGCCCCGCTGCGCCGGGTGCAGCTGCTCCGAGCGCTCTCAATCGGTACCAAGGATCCGGCCAAGCTTGACCAGGCGATCGCGGAGGCGGATCGCCTCCTTGCGCGCAATTCGCTGAATTGGCAGGCTGTCTCTACCCGGGCCGATCTCTCCTTGGACAAGCGGGACATCCGCGGGGCCATCGGTGTTCTGGAGAGATTCCTCCAGGCGCAGCCCGGCAGTGAGGACGCCGTGGTTCGCGTGGTGGCGCTCTACCAAGCCGTGGGCGATGCCGCGCGCGCCGTCGCGGCCGTTCGGTCGGCCGTGGATCGCCGGCCCTCCGACCCATTGATGGCGGAGCGCCTTGGCGATCTCCTTGACGCGACCGGTGACCGAGCGGGCGCAGCCTCGGAGTATGAGCGTGCTGCCGTACTCGACCCCCAGACCCTCCGTTACCTTGAGAAAGCGGCATACACCCGACTTCGCGCTGGCAACCCGGCCGAGGCGCTGGGACTGCTTCGCGGTGTTGGTGACCGTGTCACGGCGTCGCCAGTGCTGCGTGCGGTTGCCGCTGCATCGCTCATGCGCAGCAATCGCCGGGACGAGGCGATCGTCGCTGCCCGCGAAGCAGTCGCTGCGTCCCGTGACGTGAAGGACGACGGCTTGATCGAGGAGCGCACCTCGTTGATCGTTCGGGACATGTTCGATCCCAGCGCCGAAGGCTGTCGGGACTATGAGGGCATCCTGGCCCCGGGCGGCACGTCATCGCCGATGGGGTCGGTCCTGTTGGCCGACGCGTGGTCACGGCTCGGGCCGGGTGGGGCCGAACAGGCGCTTCGATGGTGCGACCGGGTGCAGGCTGGTGGCGATGCGGTGCCGGCGGGCATTCGGGCGGGTGCAGAACTAGCCCGCGGCAACGTGCTGTACGGTCGCGGAGACCTTGCGGCGGCATGTGATGCCTTTGTGCGGTCGGCTGAGCTGAATCCTGGCAACCCGGCAGCCTTGAACAATGCGGCTTACCTGTTGGTGAGCTCGAAGGGGGATACGACCAAGTCCTTCGAGTACGCCAGCAAGGCTGTCCTGCTGGCGCCGCAGAACCCGGACTACCTCGACACGCTCGGTTTCGTGCTGCTGAAGCTGAACCGGCTGGCGGAGGCCGAGGACGCCCTGAGCAAGTCCGTGGCTGCATCGCCGACCGCTGCCGCCCTGTTCCATCTGGCGCAGGTGAAGCTTGCGCAGGGGGACCGCGCAGCCTCCCGACAGGCGCTCGACCGCGCGATCGCCGCTGGTCCGCCCCCGGACCTGAAGAAGGAAATCGACGCTTTCGCGGCAACCCTCGCCGATAAGTGAATTTGGCGTTGACTGGCGCCCCTGACTGACCGAGGATCTCTCCATGACTGCAGCAAACCCTGCCTCGCCGGCCCCATCGTCCTCGCGCCCCACGGGCGCGCCCGGTGGTGCTCCGCGTGGCGTTCGCCCTCCGCCGCCAACGATCGATCCGGTGCGGGTGCTTCGGCAGCACGCTTGGCTGCTGGCAGGAGCTGCCGTCGTTGGGGCCGTGCTGGGCACCATCGCGAATTTCGTCTGCCTCTTCGCCTATCCCCTCTGGGGCGGGTCGGTGGTCTTCGAGATCCGGCCGCAGGTGCAGAGCGCCAAGGAGGCCGTCACGGTGGAGGCCTTGAGCGATGAGGGCATCGCCCGCCTCGCCCAGACCGAGTCGCAGCGCATTCTGACCCGACAGGTCCTGGAGACGGCGATGGCGGCGCCGGACATCGCGAACACGGCGTGGGGCCAGGTGTATCCGACGGTTGACGAGCGCGTGCAGGAGCTTCAGGAGGACCTCCGCGTCGGGCACCGGAACAAGACGCAGTTGTTCACGCTGTCCTGGCGGACGCATGAGCGTGGAGACGTCGCGACCGTCCTCAATCGCGTTGCCCGCACCTACATGGCGGCGCGTGAGGCTCAGGAGGATGAGCGCAGCTCGCGCAACAAGGCGAACTTCGAGACCAAGCGTGCCCAGGTCGAGGAGGAAATCCGAAACCTGAAGACCGAGATCCAGGACTTCATCCGGCGGAACGGCATCACTGCCGGAACCGAGCAGGGCCTGACCGATCAGGGAACCGCTGGCAACCTGGCGAAGCTCCGCGACGACACGATTCGAGACCTCACCCTGGCCCAGGCGCGCCTGGATTCCGTGGACCGCAAGCTGCGTGAGCAGCGCTACGAGGACGAAGATCGCCGGCTCGCCATGCAGGACCCCGGGGTCCGACAGATCGAGCAGAACCTGCACCAAGTGCAGACTTTCCTGAGTTCCAGCCGTGAGCGCTTCGGGGAGGAGCATCCGCAGGTCAAGGACCTCGTGCAGCGCGAGACCGCCGCTCGCGACCGCATGAAGGTGGTCCTCGACGAGACGATGCAGCGCAACCTGCAGGCAGACAAGCTGGACTTCAGCCAGCGTGTCGCCTCACTGAAGGCGCTTGTCGAGCGACAGACCCAGGACCTGACCGACGCGACCAAGCGTCTCCAGGAACTCACGGCGCAGATCAGCGCGCTTGACGCCCTCAAGGAACAGCTCACCCAGAAGGAGCAGGAGCGTGCCGACCTCCAGGACCTGATCGCGCAGTTCGACATCCTGCAGGGCCGTGCCGACAGCCGGCGCGTGAGCCTGGTGCAGGAAGCCAGCACGCCCCGCGAGATCGAGTTTCCCAAGCTCAAGTTCATGATCCCCGCCGGCGTGTTCCTCGCCGTCCTGATCGTCGCCGGTATCCTCTTCCTCCGCGAGTTCCTCGACCAGCGCGTCCGCTTCCCGAGCGACCTGGCCGGGGTCGGCGGTGCCCGGCTGATCGGCGTCATCCCGGACATCGAGGACGACCCGTCGGAGCCGAAGGCCGCCGAATTGGTCGTTGCCCGCGAACCGGCGACCAGCACCGCCGAGATGTTCCGGCAGCTCGCCTCCGCGTGCCTGAAGGGCATGGACGCGGCCGGCGCGCGGTCGATCGCCGTCGTCACCTCGAGCCCGGGCGGTGGATCCACCACCGTCGCCAGCAATCTCGCGGCCAGCTTCCGCGCCGCCGGACGCACGGTGGCGGTGGTCGACGCGAACCTGCGTCGCCCCCGCCTCTCCGCGATCTTCGGCGAGGAACTGGACGGCCCCGGCCTGGGCGACATGCTGCAGGGCCAGGACGTGCAGCCGCACATGGCCAACGGCATCGCGGTCTACGGCCCGGGCACCGTCGCGAACCGCGTCTTCGAGCGCGTGTCCACCGACGAGATGCGCCGCATCATCGGTCGGCTCCGCGAGCGCTACCAGGTGGTGATCGTCGACCTGCCGCCGACCGTGGTGGCCGGCGAGACGATGTTCGTCACCGAGGCATGCGATGCATCGCTCCTCGTGGTGCGTGCCCTCGAAGACCAGCGCGGCCTCGTCGCCAAGTCGATCCACCGGCTGCAGGAAGCGCATGCGGTGCTCCTGGGCACCGTGCTCATGCGTCCCGAGCAGACGGCGGGCGGCTACTTCCGCAAGAACGCCGAGGTGATGGCTGCCTATGCGCAGCCTGCCTCGGCTGCGCCGGCGCAGCCAGCCAAGGAAACGGTCGCCTGACCCACCGCTCCCGGCGCCGACCCGCGGCCCGGCCGTCCCGTGAAGAGCCAGCGCCCCCATCGCCGTGTCCTCGTGACGGGTGGCGCCGGATTCATCGGCTCACACCTCGTCGAGGCGTTGCTCGCCGGGGGCGATGACGTCACGGTGGTCGATGACCTCTCGACCGGCATCCGTGCCAACCTCGATGTGGCGGCTGCATTGCACGGAGACCACCTCCGGTTCGTCGAGTCAGCGGTGTCGGCATGGACCATGACCGCGCCGACCTTCGATGCGGCCTTTCACCTGGCGGCGTCGGTCGGCGTACGCCTCGTGATGGATGACCCGGCGCGCGCCGCGGAACGCAACGTGGGCGAGACCATAGCGCTCCTGGCATGGGCGGCGCGCACGCGCACGCCGGTCCTCTTCGCAAGCTCCAGCGAGGTCTACGGGAAGGGCGTGGCGTCTCCCTTTCGGGAGGATGCGGACCTGCTGTTCGGCCCCCCGACATCGCCGCGCTGGTCGTACGGACTCTCGAAGGCCATCGACGAGCAGATGGCGCTCGCTGCCGGCCGCCGCGACGGCTTCTCGGTGGTGG
>JBIIIL010000005.1:0-29062 GCA_044234825.1 Phycisphaerales bacterium | reverse complement strand
ACCACCCCCACCATGGCTGAACCGCCCGCAACAGGCGACCGCACGTCCAGCGAAGTGCGCGATGCGCGGCTTCGGTTCATCGAGGCCTGGACCGAGATGGGCAGCCGATGGGGCGTCCCCCGCAGCATGACCGCAGTCCACGCGCTGCTCTTCATCGAGGGCACTGCGATGGACGCAGACGAGATCATGGCCCGTCTGGGCATCTCCCGAGGCAACGTGTCGATGACCTTGCGCACGCTGGTCGAGTGGGGCATCGTCCGCCGCGTGGCGCAAGGCGCGCAGCGCCGAGACACCTATGAGGCCGAGCAGGATGTCTGGACCCTGTTCTCCACCGTGGTGCGCGCGCGCAAGGAGCGGGAGATCGATCCGCTTGCGACCGTGCTTCAGGGGTGCATGACCGCAGGAGGTTCGCCGCGCGATCCCCAGGCCGAGGCGCATGACCGGCGCATCCGCCAGATGATCGAGTTCGTCGACACCTTCGACGGGATCCTGCTGCACTTTGTGGGTCCCGGAGGCAAGGGTCTCCACCGCGTGGCGTCCCTGCTGCGGCGCGCGACCCGCGGCACGGCGCGGAGATCGGACCGCTGATAGACTGCGGGGCGCAGGACAGGTGGCCGAGCGGCTGAAGGCGTCGGTTTGCTAAACCGATATACGGGATTTCCCCGTATCGCGGGTTCGAATCCCGCCCTGTCCGTTCACGATGCCGCGACGCGTGCCGCGCGCGCCCAATCCGCCGCGCCGGCCCAGCGTCTGGCGCGCGGACAGCACTTTCGCCGATACAACCGCCCATGCTCGAGACCCTTTGGGAAGACCTCCTTCGGGTGGTGATGGAGCCCCGCGAGCTGCGGGAGAACCTTGCCACGCTCGTCAACAACAACGGCGCACTGAGCTACGTCGGCGTCGGGCTGATCATTTTCTGCGAGACGGGGCTTGTGGTGACGCCATTCCTCCCAGGCGACAGCCTGCTGTTCGTCACCGGGTTCATCTGCGCGACCGTCGAGGCCGCCTCGGCTGAGGCCGGACGCGCTCCCGCCGTGACCGCACTCACGATGTCGATCGTGCTGTTCGCGGCGGCGATCCTGGGCGATGCGGTGAACTACCACATCGGCCGGTGGATCGGGCCCCGGGCCTTCTCGGGCCGCATCAAGTACCTCAAGCGCGAGCACCTCGAGCGCACCCACGCGTTCTTCGAGCGCCATGGCGGCCGCGCGGTCGTCATCGCCAGGTTCGTGCCGATCATCCGCACCTTCGCACCCTTCGTGGCGGGCATCGGTGCGATGTCGTACGGGAAGTTCGCGTTCTACAACGTCTTCGGGGCCGCGCTCTGGGTGGGCTCGCTGATGGGCGCCGGATACTGGCTCGGCGGTCTCGAGTTCGTGCAGCGACACTTCGAGAAGGTGGTGCTTGGCATCATCATCGTGAGCCTGCTGCCGCTCGTGTGGGAGTGGTGGACCGTGCGGCGGGAGTCGCGTGCGGCGCGTACACTTCCCGACCCTCCGCGGTGACGGCCGCGCGCGGGACGGAGCCATACCCATGAAGATCCACGAGTACCAGGCGCGGCAGCTTCTTCTCGATGCCGGAGTGGCCGTGCCGCGCGGCGAGATGGTCGAGTCCGTCGCGGCGGCGCAGTCCGCGGCGCGGACCCTGTTCGCATCCGGGTCCTCCCAGGTCGTGGTGAAGGCGCAGGTCCATGCGGGCGGCCGGGGCAAGGCCGGCTTCGTGCGCCTCGTGCGCACTGTGGACGAGGCGGTGAGCGCAGCGACCTTCATGCTCGGCAACACCATGGTGAGCGTGCAGACGGGGCCCGAGGGCATCCCGGTGCACAAGCTCCTGATCGCCGACGCCGTCGAGATCGCGCACGAGTACTACGTGGCCGTCCTTGTCGACCGCTCGGCGCGCACCAACACGCTCATCGCCAGCGCCGAGGGCGGCATGGACATCGAGCATGTCGCGGCGACGCGCCCTGAGGCCATCATCCGCATGCCCCTTGACCCGGTCCGGGGCATCGCACCCTACCAGGCGCGCGAGGTCGCGATCAGGCTCGGGTTCCGCGGCAAGGCCGTCGGCCAGGCGTCGGACCTGATCTCCCGAATCTGCGCGCTCCACCGTTCTCTTGACGCGAGCCTCGTGGAGATCAACCCGCTCGTGCTGACGCCCCCCACGCCGTCGGATCCCGACGGGAAGGTGATGGCGATCGACGCGAAGTTCGCATTCGACGAGAACGCGCTCTGGCGCCACCCTGAGGTCGAGAAGCTGGCGGACCCGCAGGAGGAGGACCCTGCGGAGGCGCGGGCGCACGAGTTCGGGCTCTCCTACGTTCGCCTCGACGGCAACATCGGCTGCCTCGTCAACGGCGCAGGCCTGGCCATGGGCACCATGGACATCATCAAGCTGCACGGCGGCGATCCTGCGAACTTCCTCGACGTCGGAGGCAGCGCCAGCGAGCAGGCCGTGACCGAGGCCTTCCGGATCATCCTGTCGGATGACCGCGTCGAGGGCGTGCTCGTGAACATCTTCGGAGGCATCATGCAGTGTGACCGCATCGCACGGGCGATCGTGGGCGCTGCGCGCACCGTCGGGTTCCGCGTGCCGCTGGTCGTGCGCCTCGAGGGCACGAACGTTGCCGAGGCGCGCAAGATCCTCGACGCCGCGAAGGCGGACATTCCCGTGATGCAGACGGCATCGGACCTCTCCGATGCGGCCCGCAGGATCGTGACGGCGGTCGGCGCTGGCGCGGCGGCCTGAGCCCGACCGCACACCTCCACGACGCCCCCGCCATGCTGGTGCTGTTCGACATCGATGGCACGATGCTGACCTCCCAGGGCGCAGGCCTCGTGGCGATGCTCGATGCCATCCATGAGCTTGTGCCGGGACGCTCGTTCTCGTTCGAGGGCATCCCGGTGGCAGGCAGGCTCGACACGCTCATCTGGCGCGACCTCCTCGCCCGGCACGGGATGGAGCACGACGATGCCCTGCATGGAAGATTCCGGGATCGCTACGGCCATCACCTGCGCAGCCGACTCGGCGTGACGCATCACGCGCACGCGCTTCCCGGAGTGACGGCGCTTGTGGCTGCGCTCGCGCAGGAGCCGTCGGTCACGCTCGGCATCCTCACGGGCAACTACGAGCACACAGGCCGTCTCAAGGTCGAGCGCGCCGGGATCCCGACGCGCCAGTTCACGGCCAACGCGTGGGCGGATGACGGCCTCTCCCGCCGCGCACTCACGCCAGTCGCGATGCGCCGCTGCGCCGAGGTGCGGGGCGCCGCCGTGAGCCCCGAGCAGGTCGTGGTCATCGGGGACACCCCCCACGACATCGACTGCGCGCACGCTCATGGGTGCCGTGCGCTGGCCGTGGCGACCGGCGGATCCTCCGCGGATGAGCTCCGGTCGCACCGCGCCGACCTTGTCGTGGATGACCTGTCGGATGCGGCTGCGCTTGCGCGGTGGATCCTCAGGCGCTGAGCGGCCGCGGCTAGCCTCCTCGGCATGTCCGAATTCGCGGCGTGGTGCAGCGACTTCTACGTGAACCAGCGGCTGTCGCTCAAGATGGACCTGCCGGACCGCCGGGAGCCCGTCCTCGAGCTGTTCGACCGCATCAGGCGCGAGTGCCCGAGGCTCTCGCGGATGAGGCGATTCGAGCATGAGGTGGCGCTCGAGTCCGCGGAGGACTCGAGGGAGTTCCTCTGGGTGTCCCTTCGGCGCACGTCGCTGCGCAGCGGCCACGTGAATCCCTCGTCCACGGCCGACGCCTACCACCTGCACCGGATGCTGCTCGAGACCGCGCCGTGGTACCTGTCGATGTCCCCGCTCGACATCGACCATGTGGAGCTGGTGTTCGGATTCGACATCGAGACCGAGGCCAACCGGGACGAGGTCGTGTACGGCGCGCTCATGGGCGAATCGCCGCTGGCCGCGCTCGTCGATTCGGCGCACGACCGGCCGCTCGACATCCAGCCCTGCATCGGCCTCGCGCTGAACGCGACGGGCGACCTGCAGGCGTTCTTCGAGGTCAAGACGCGTCCCCAGGCGGCGGACGCCAGCCCGCGCACGTCGGCCGCCGAGCCCATCAGCGTCTTCTGCACGGTGAGGAAGTCGGGTCCCCTCAAGGCGCTCGAGGAGCTGCCCGTGGTCTTCGCCACGCTATGCGGCCACGCCGAGCGGCTCTGCGAGCAGCGCGTCATCCCCCATCTCGTGATGCCGATCCGTCAGGCGATCTCGATGTAGCGACCGACGGAGGTCACGTCGGGGATGATCTGCGGCGTGATGCGCAGCGGGAACGTCGCGCCTGCACGGCAGTCCACGCACTTGGTGGCCGCCATCCGGGACGCCCACATCCGGCCACCGCGCTGGTTCAGCGGCGTGGTCCGGCCGCGCACCTTCGCCACCTTGTCGAGCGTGCGCTGCACCTTCGGGTTCAGGCGCATCAGGCGCTCGATGGTCTTGCGGGCCTTGGCGGTCGCAGGAACGGTCTTGACGCGCAGGGTGACGGTGGTGCCGGGGGTGAGGGTCATGGCGAAAGTCCTTGGGTCAGGCGCAGATCGGCAAGTGTAACGAACGCGCCAATGCTCGGCAATGCATCGGATACCGGCGCCCTATAACGATCAGCGATTCCCGTCGGCCGCCCGCTCCGCGACGAATGGCGCAAGGGCCTGGGTCCCGAGGGAGCCCCCTCCGGAGGCCCTCAGCGCCTCGTACAGCCGATCCGCGAGCTCAAGACCGGGAAGGCCCAGGCCTCGACTGCGTGCCTCCTCAGACGCGATGCGAAGGTCCTTGACGAGATGCTCGACCCGGAACCCGGGCGCCATGTCGCCGCGCAGGATCCTCGGCGCAAGATTGCTCAGCGTCCAGCTGCCTGCAGCGCCGGGGGACACCGACTCGAGCACCTTGTGCGGGTCGAGGCCCGCGGCGGAGGCGAACGCAAGTGCCTCGGACACGCCCACCATGGATGCCGCGACGAGCACCTGATTCACCAGTTTCGCGTACTGCCCAGCGCCGGCGCTTCCATGATGCACGATCGTCGTGCCCATCAGCGCCATGATGGGACGTGCGCCCTCGAACGCAGCCGCATCACCGCCCACCATGATGGACAGCTTCGCCGCGCGCGCCCCCACGTCGCCACCGGACACTGGCGCGTCAAGTGCCGCGCTGCCGCAGCGCGCCGCAGCCTCCGCGATCTCCCTGGCCAACGCGGGCGAACTCGTCGTCATGTCGATGATCAGGGGCGGCGGCTTGCGGGCCGCGAGCGTGCCGCGCGGACCCAGGTGGACGTCGCGCACATCCGACGGCAGGCCGACCATCGAGATCGCGACCTCCGAACCCTCAGCCGCCTGCGCGGGGTCCTCGGCCCACGCTGCACCGCGTGAAAGCAGCTCCTCCGCACGCGATCGTGTGCGGGTGTGCACCACCACCCGGTGCCCCGCGGACAGCAGGTGCCCGGCCATGGACCGCCCCATGACGCCTGCGCCGATGAACGCGATGCGCAGTGGGCGCACGGGTGCGGGCGTGGCTTCAGGAGGGGTCATCCTCCCAAAGGTTAACCTTGCATTCCCGCGGCGAACCCGCAAGCGCACCGCGTCGTATCCACGCGCATGAGTCCTATCTCCATGAGCACATCCCCAAGAGACATCACGGAGCTGGAGCGGCAGGTCGAGGCCGCCAGCAAGCCATTCCGCACGCTCGTCGAGCAGATGCAGCGCGTCATTGTGGGGCAGGACGACCTGATCGAGGGCCTGCTCTCGGGCCTGCTCATGAACGGACACGTGCTCATCGAGGGCGTGCCCGGCCTGGCCAAGACCACCGCCGTGGCCTGCCTTGCCGCGGGCATCCGCACCGACTTCCGCCGCATCCAGTTCACGCCGGACCTTCTCCCCGCCGACCTCGTGGGCACGATGATCTACAAGCCCAACACGGGCGAGTTCGCGGTCAAGCGGGGTCCGATCTTCGCCAACATCATCCTCGCTGACGAGATCAACCGCGCACCGGCCAAGGTCCAGTCGGCGCTCCTGGAGGCCATGCAGGAGCGGCAGGTCACGATCGGCGAGGAGACGTTCAAGCTGCCCGACCCCTTCCTCGTGCTCGCCACGCAGAACCCGATCGAGCAGGAGGGCACCTACCCGCTCCCCGAGGCTCAGGTCGACCGCTTTGCGCTCAAGGTCACCGTCGACTACCCCACACCGAGGCAGGAGCGCCAGATCCTCGACCGAATGGCACGCACGAGCGGCGGCGCCGAGATCTCGGCGGTGATGAGGCCGGATGACATCGTGCACGCGCGGAGCGTGGTCGACCAGATCCTGATGGAGGACAGCCTCAAGGACTACTGCGTCGACCTCGTCGTGTCGACACGCGACCCCGGGATGCACAAGGTCCCCATCAAGGATCTGGTGCAGTACGGCTGCTCGCCGCGCGCCACGATCGCGCTGGCGCTCGCATCGAAGGCCAAGGCATTCCTCTCGGGGCGCGGCTTCGTGGTCCCGCAGGACGTGAAGGACATGGCGCGCCTGGTGCTGCGCCACCGCATCGGGCTCTCGTACGAGGCCGAGGCGCTCGAGAAGCGACCCGACGACATCGTGCAGGCCCTGCTCGACCACGTCCCGGTTCCCTGAGCGAGGGTGCGGCTGCCCGCGCGGCTGGGATGCTGCGCGACGCGCCGCGGGGAGATTCCCGATGCTGACACGCGACATCATCAGGAAGATCAAGCGGATCGAGATCCGCACCGCGCGGGTGGTCCAGGAGGCTGTTGCAGGCCGCTACCTGAGTGCCTTCAAGGGCCGTGGCATGGAGTTCGAGGAGGTCCGGCCCTACGTGCCGGGCGACGACATCCGGACGATCGACTGGAACGTCAGCGCGCGCGCGGGAAGCCCGCACGTCAAGCTCTTTCGCGAGGAGCGCGAGCTGACCGTCATGCTCGCCGTCGACCTGTCCGGATCGCTCTCCTTCGGGTCCCAGGCCCAGCTCAAGCGGGAGCGCGTCGCCGAAGTCGCCGCGACGCTTGCGTTCAGCGCCACGCGCGCCAACGACAAGGTTGGCCTCCTGCTCTTCACGGACCGCATCGAGCGCTACGTGCCCCCGCAGAAGGGACGGCGGCATGTCCTGCGCATCGTGCGCGAGCTTCTCGCCTTCGAGCCGCAGGGCCGCGGCACCGACCTCCCGCTCGCCCTCGAGGAGCTCAACCTCGTGCTGCGCAAGCGCTCGGTGCTCTTTGTCGCGAGCGACTTCCTCGACCGCGAATGGGAGCGGCCCATGGCGATCCTCCGGCGCCGCCATGACGTGATTCCGGTGGTGGTGGGCGACGTCCGCGAGCGCGAGCTGCCGAATGTGGGCCTGATCGAGCTGACCGACGCCGAGACAGGCGCCACCCGCGTGATCGACACGTCGAGCCGGGTCGTGCGCGAGTCCTTCGCCGCCCACGCGGCCCGCCGCAGCGCGGAGCTCGACACGGCGATGCGCATGCTCAGGGTGGAGCCCGTGCGCGTCGACACAGGTGCGGACTTCGTCGAGCCGCTCGTGAGCTACTTCCGCCGGCGGGAGGCGGCACGGTCGAGATGATCCGCTTGGCTGCACTCGCGGTCACTGCACTCTCCCTCGCGACCGGCGAGGCATTCGCAGCGCCCGCGCCATCAGGAGTGGCCCCTCCTCCGTCCGCTGCCTCGACTGCGGGCACGCCGCGGCCGTCCGAGGCTGCCGTGCCCGTCGATGTCCGCACGACATCGGGGTCGGTGACCGTACGGCTCACGGCGCCCGCGTCGCAGGTCGAGGCAGGACAGCCCCTGGCGATGGAGCTTGCCATCGAGTCTTCAGGCGGCGACTCGTTCGAGGTGCCCCAGGTCGGCGCGTCGATCGGCCCGTTCGATGTGCTGTCCTCGACGCGGGAGACGAGCCAGGCCTCGGGCACGCGCAGGGCAACGCTGCGATTCACGGTGCTGACTCTCGAGTCCGGCGAGGTTCAGTTGCCGGCGATCCCGGTGGCCGTCACGCGCGCCGACGGCACGCGCACCACGGTCGATGCAGGACCCGTCACCTTGACGGTCCTCAGCCTGATGAGCGGGGAGTTCGATCCGACGGCAATCCGTGACATCAAGGGTCCCGTGGCGATCGATGCCGGCTGGGCATGGTGGTGGATCGTCGCAGGATGCGCTGCCGGCGCAATGGCCGCGCTCGCCGCATTCACCCTGTGGCGCCGCCGCGCTCGCCGGATCGTGCCGCCGCTGCCTGCGCACGAGTGGGCGCTGTCTGCGCTCGACGCGCTCGAGCGCGATGGGCTGCCCGCATCAGGCCAGACCCATGCCTACTGGGTGCGACTCTCCGACATCGTGCGCGAGTACATGGAGCGCCGTTTCGACATCCACGCCCCCGACCGCACCACAGCGGAGTTCCTTGCGGAGGCGGGTGCGCATGCTGCACTCTCAGAGGATCACCGACGGCTGCTCGCCCAGTTCCTGCGCACAGCCGACATGGTCAAGTTCGCTGGTATGCGCCCGACGGCTCGCGACTGCGCCAGCGCGCTCGACACCGCGCGGATCTTCGTGCGCCAGACCGTGCCCCACGAGAATCCTGAGCATGCGCCGCCGCGTGAGCACCAACCGGACGCGCTTCCTCAAGGAGGCCCGCGATGACGACGTTCCAGCTCCTGGACTGGTGGTGGCTGCCTCTCGCCCTGCTTGCGCCTCTCGCGTGGTGGCGCTGGTGGAACCCCCGCCGCCGCGCATCGGTGGCGTACTCGTCGATCGGCATCCTGCCATCCGCCGCGTCGGGTGTCGCATCGCGCGTGCGCTGGATCGTGCCTGCGCTGCGCGGCTGCGCCATCGCTGTCATCGCAGTCGCCATCGCAAGGCCGGTCTTCTCGACGGAGCGGACACGCGTGCTCGTCGAGGGCACCGCGCTGCAGCTGGTGGTCGACCGGTCGGGGTCGATGCGGGCCCTCGACTTCACGGTGGGCGGAAGGTCCGTGGACCGGCTGGAGGCGCTGAAGGCGGTGGTGAAGACCTTCGTCGCAGGCGGCGACGGCATGCCGGGGCGGCCCAATGACCTGATTGGCCTCATTACCTTTGCGCGATTTGCGGACGGCCTCGCTCCACTGACACTTGACCACGACTGGACGCTTGAGGCGCTGGCCAAGACCAAGCCCGTGTCGGACCGCTCCGAGGACGGCACTGCTATCGGCGAGGCAGTTGCACTCGGCGTAGAGCGGCTGCGCGATGCGATGCGCAACGCCCCTGGAGGGGAGGGACGCAATCCCATCCGAAGCGCCGCGATCGTCCTCCTGACCGACGGCGAGAACAACGCAGGCGACGTCGAGCCGCTCGTCGCGGCGGACCTCGCGGCGAGCTACGGCATCACGATCTACGCCATCGGCGTCGGCACCCGCGGCACGGCCCCCTATCCGGTCGGCACCGATCCATTCGGGAGGCCAGTCATCCGCAACGTGCCCGTCACCATCGACGAGAAGCTGCTGACCGAGATGGCCGAGCGCACGGGCGGCGCATACTTCCGGGCCACTGACACCGACAGCTTGCGCCGCATCTACGAAACCATCGATACGCTCGAGAAGACGACCACGGAGCAGAGGCGCCTGACGCGACACCGCGACCTCGCGGTCTCGAGCTTCACGTTCGCAGGCGTGACGTGGCCGCCGATGCTTGCGGCAGCGATGGCGCTGCTGCTGCTCGAGGCCACGCTGGCGGCCACGCGATTCCGCTCCATCCAGGGATGATGCCATGACGCCCACCTTCGACAATCCTGCCGCAATGCTCTGGCTGATCGCAGCTGCTGCGATCGCCGGACTGGGCACGTGCGCTGCGATCTGGCGCCGGCGAGCGGCAGCCCGCTTCGCGGACGCACCGCTCCTGCCTCGCATCGCGCCTGGGCTCTCGACCGCACGCGGCGTCTGGCGCGCGGTCCTGCTTGGCGGCGCCGCGGCCTGCCTGGCCGTCGCGCTGATGGATCCGCGCGCGGCGGAGCAGTCAGAGGAGGTGACGCGCCGCGGAGCCGACGTGATGTTCGTGGTTGACGTGAGCCGCTCCATGCTCGCCGAGGACGCGACGCCAAACCGGCTTGAGCGCGCCAAGGCCTTCATCTCGGATGCCATCGATGCGATGGGTGGGGATCGGATCGGGCTGATCGACTTCGCGGGCGTGGCCACCGTGCGCGCACCGCTGACCCTGAACTACGACGCGCTCAAGGCGGCCGTGGATGACCTCGAGCCGAAGGACTCGCGGCGCGGAGGGTCGATGCTCGGCGACGCCATCAGGCTCGCCGCCGAGAGCTTCCCGACCGACGATGCGGGCCACGCGATCGTCGTGCTCTCGGATGGGGAGGACATGGGAAGCGATCCGCTCGACGCCGCGAAGGAGGCTGCCGAGCGCGGCATCCGGATCATCGCCGTCGGCATCGGCGATCCGCGCGAGGGAGCCCGGATTCCGGTGGGCGATGGCGCCACACGCCGCTACCTCGTGCACGAGGGCGAGGAGGTGTGGTCGCGCATGGACTCCGCCACCTTGCGCGACGTCGCCGACTCCACCGGTGGGCTCTTCGTGCCCGCAGCCACCGCACAGGTCGAGCTCGGCGAGATCCTCACTCGCAGCCTCGGCGACATTGAGCGCACCGAGGGCGACTCGACCGTGGTGAAGACGGCCGCGCCGCTGTTCCAGTGGCCAGCCGCGCTTGCGCTGGCGCTCCTCGTGATCGAGAGCCTGATCGCCGCGCGCGCACGGCGGCTCGGGCAGTCTGGATCCGGTGCCTCGCGGCCCATCATGGACGCGGGCATGCCGGCGACACCGCCAGCGCCGCAGCGCCGTCGCCGTTCGCGACCGCGCCCCGCACCCGCCGTCGCAGCGGCACTCGCCGCAGTGGCGGCCATCTCCGCGGCGACAACAGAGGCCCTCGCACGGGACCGCGCGGACGCGTTGCCTCTCACGCTGACGCCACCAGCCGCTGGTGCGCGCGACTCCGGCAGCTCGGCAGGCGAAGCCCCCGAGGATTCTGCGTCGCGCACTGGCGCGGCGAAGGGCCCGCGCCTTCGACGCACCGGTCGCGGACAGATCGACCGTGCCGCGTTCCGGGATGCCGTCTCGCGCGCCAATGCGTCCATGCAGTCGGGCCAGTACGCCGATGCGGCCGCTGCATTTGCCGAGGCGGTGGACGCGGATCCGACGAGCGCTGCCGCCGCCTACAACCGGGGCGTCGCCGAGTACCGCGCCGGGATGCTCGCCGAGTCTGCGGCGTCATTTGCGCAGGCCGCGAGCCTGGGAGACGCGAAGCTTGCCGCGGACGCCATGTTCAACCAGGGCAACGCGACCTACCAGGGTGCGCTCCGCGCGCTCCCCGGAGCGCCACGCGATGCCGCTTCGGCGCAGCTGGCAGCACTCCCGCCAGCCACGAACGGCACCGATGGAGTGCCCGACCTGAAGGCTGCAGCCGAGGCCGTGTCGAAGGCGCTCACGCACTACAAGGATTCGATCGCAGCCAATCCGGATGACGTGGACAGCCGCGCCAATGCCGAGATCGCGCACGCGCTGCTCAAGCGTCTCGAGCAGATGCAGCAGCAGCAGGATGATCAGGAGAAGGACGACAGCGACGAGAAGGATCAGCAGGAGCAGCAGGATCAGAGCCAGGGCGGGCAGCAGTGCGACAACCCCAAGCAGGGAGACGGCCAGGAGAAGGCGGGCCAGAAGAAGAAGGGGCAGAGCGGTGGCGGCAGCCCATCGCAGTCCGAGCCCCCTGAGGGAGAGCAGCCAGACGACCCCACGCAGGAGCAGAAGCCTGAGGGCGAACGCACGGACACGCGCACGGACAAGCCAGAGACATCGAAGGAAGGCTCCGACTCGAAGAAGCCGGACGAGAGCGACGCCGGAGATGACCGGTACTCGCCCCAGGACAGCGCACCGGATGATGATGCGCCCAAGCAGGAGAAGGACAGCCGCTCCCAGGACAAGAAGGACCAGGCGGGATCCAAGGATGAGCTGAAGGCACGAGGCGATTCCGGGCAGGACAAGTCGGACCAGCAACCCCCTGCCCCTGCGCAGGCACGAGGCGGGGAGCCAGTGCCCGGGGCGCCACTGACCAAGGCGGAAGCCGAGCGCCTGCTTCAGGGCGTTCGCGACCGCGCCAAGCAACGCATGGAGGCCAAGGAGCGCGCCGATCGTGTGCGGCAGGCTCCGGCCGTGAGGGACTGGTGATGCGCTGGAGTTTCCCTTCGATTGTCGTGATGGTCATGACCGCCCTCTCGCAGCCAGCGCTGGGCGCGGACGTGGCGTTCGCGGTCACGCCACGCGAGACCACGGTCGGCGGATCCGTCATGATGCGGATCACCGTGACGGATGGTTCCGACATCAGTGCGGTATCGCTCAAGGGCACGCCGGAAGTCGAGCTCGAGGAGGTCCCTGGCAGGCAGTCGATGACATCGACGCAGTGGATCAACGGGACCTTCACGTCCAAGTCCACGGTCACGCTGTCGGTCATGGTGACCCCGCTGGTTGCGGGCACGATCTCGATCCCGCCTGTCTCCATCACCGTGGATGGCGTCGAGCACACCAGCCCGATCATCCCCATCGCCGTCGGCAAGTCGGACACAGGCGAGGTGCTGCAGGCGCTGGTGACGTCGAGCCGCAGCACTGCATACGTGGGCGAGCCCGTCGACCTCATCCTGCGCGTGGCGATTCGGCCATACCGGAGCCAGGAGTTTGGCGTCACGCTCAGCGAGGCGGACATGTGGAACCTCATCGACGCCGATCGGTCGACATGGGGCGTGTTTGCGCAGGCCATGCGCGAGATGGGCCAGCGCGGACAGCGGCCCGCGGGACGCGAGGAGGTGCTTGGTGGCGCGGCGTGGTACGTCTACGACATCCCTGCACGGGTCTGGCCGACCCGACCTGGGCTTCCTGATGCCGGCGACATCAGGCTCCACTGGCGCTATCCGGCAGCGCTCACGGCACAGCGCGGGTTCTTTGGCGGAAGGGAGCTCGCCATCGCCTCGACCCGCAGCATCTCGGCGGCCGCGACGGTCGAGGGCATCGATGTGCTCGCGCTTCCCGATGAGGGGCGTCCCGCGAGCTTCACAGGCGCAGTCGGCAACTTCGCGCTCAAGGCCTCGGCCCGGCCGGACCGCGTTGCGGTCGGCGATCCGATCACGTTGACGGTCGACATCACTGACCTCTCCGGCACTGCGGACATGGATGCGATCCAGCCGCCGTCCCTCGGCCCGAGTTCCATGGGTGCCGACTTCCGGATCCCGTCAGCCCCGCTTGCGGGCACGGTCAGCGGAAGCACGAAGACGTTCACGCAGACCGTGAGGCCCACCCGCAGCGGCATCGAGGCGATCCCATCCCTCGAGTTCTCGTGGTTCGATCCGGTGCTCCGCACCTACCGCTCGGCGAAGACCGACGCGATCCCCATCTCTGTCGCGCCCGCCGAGCTGCTTGCGACGGATGCGGTGCTGGGTGCGCCGAAGCCCCCTTCGCCGCGCGAACGCCTGACCCGGGTCGAGGGCGGCGTTGGCGCCAATGTCGCGGCATCGCCTGCGCTCGTGGCTGACCGCGGGACCCTGATGCCGGCTGCGCTCGCGATCCCGCTCCTGGCCATTCCGCCGCTGGCGTGCGCGTGCATCGCGGTGGCGGCGCGCAGGCGCGAGAGGCTGCGCGCACATCCCAACGAGGCGCGTGCGCGCGACGCGGCGCGGCAGGCGCGCGACCGGATCCGCGCTGGCGATGCGGCAGGCGCCCTGTCGGGCTTCATCGCCGCAAAGGTGCACCGGCCCGACGGGACGATGACGCCGCGCGAGCTTGAGCGCTGCATTGTGGATGCAGGCGGCAGCACTGACCTTGTCGCGACCGTCCGCGAGATCCTCGCCGCCGCGGAGCGCGCCCGCTACGCATCCGGCAGCGACACGGACCGCAACGCCGCGAGTGACCGCGCTGCCGCAGCGCTTGGCGCACTTGACGCGCTCCTATGGCGCGCACCGCGCGAGGGAGGTGCACGATGAGCGCACGGAGGACGTGCATGAGGTGGCTCGGGGCGATTCGGCAAC
This sequence comes from Phycisphaerales bacterium, assembly GCA_044234825.1. Taxonomy (GTDB): domain Bacteria; phylum Planctomycetota; class Phycisphaerae; order Phycisphaerales; family SM1A02; genus ZLKRG44. Next base: position 15,040 of record JBIIIL010000005.1, on the reverse strand, counting down.
GTGTGACACTCGCTGCAACCCCTGCTGCGGCGAGGCATCTGTCCGCGCTGGCGCTTGCGGTCACCCTCAGCGCCGCAGCCCCGGCTGCCCCGGTCACGGACACGGACAGGGGCACGGACACGGCACTCGACGCCAGCGAACGCCTTGAGCTCGCGTACGAGGCGCAGCGGCTCTTCGATGAGGCTGCCGCGGTCGAGACGCGTGACCAGGCCTCGGCGCGGGCGGGATTCGCCGAGGCCGCCGCGCTGTACCGGCGCATCGCCGACTCTGGCGTGCGCAACGGGGAGCTGATGCTCAATCTCGGCAACTCGCTGATGAAGTCCGGCGAGGCGAGCCGAGCGCTTGGTGCCTACCTCGAGGCGGAGCGACTGCTGCCAGGCGACCATCGCGTGAGGGATGCGCTTGCGCACGCGCGCGCAGCCGCATCGTCGCGACTCGGTCCGGCCACCGGGGCTGGTCCGCTCGATCAGGTGGCCGCCGTGTGGAGCGCGGCGCCGCTTCGGGTGCGCGCATGGATCGCGATGGGGTCATGGCTTGCGCTTTGGGCCACGGTCGCTGCGGGCATCCTTACGGGATGGCGCCGGCGCATCCCATGGCGCAGCGCGCTGGTCACGGCTGCGATCGCTGGTGCGCTGCCTGCAGCGACGGTCGGCATTGACCTCCTGCGGACCTCGCTCGATCGGCCCGGGGTGGTGATTGCCGATGACGTGGTGCTCCGCAAGGGCAATGGGGACGGGTTCGCGCCGGCCGTCGCGGAGAGCCTCCCGTCGGGGGCCGAGTTCACCATGCTTGAGGAACGTCCAGGCTGGCTGCGCATACGGCTGCCGGACGGCCAGTCGGGATGGATCCGCCACGGCGATGCGCTGCTGTGCGGTCGCTAGACCGCCTGCCGCTCGTGCCGGCGCACCAGTCCGGCGGCACGCATGCCTCCGGCATGCCCTTGACGCACTGCGCGTCCCCCGCCGATACTGCAGCGTCCGCTCCCTGGAGAGGTGTCCGAGCGGTTGAAGGAGCCAGTCTCGAAAACTGGTAGTGGGCTTGCCTACTCGTGGGTTCGAATCCCACCCTCTCCGTTGCAGGTGCGCGAGGATCCGGCATGCGGGTCCTCGCGCGCGTTTTGGAACCCCATGACCCACATGCCCATGAACCGAACCATCGCCTCCCGACTCTCGATCTCCCTCGCCTGCATCGCCGGAGCGATGCTGGTGGCCGCATGCCAGAGCCACGAGGCCGCGCCTCGCACCGGGTTCATCCCGATGTCCGTGCCGCTGGCTCATTCCAAGTCGGATCCCATGACGAGCTCGTGGCACGACTCCGCGGCGCTCGATTCCCCGAGCCGGAAGATCGCCGTGACGCAGGTCGAGGTGGGCTCGCTTGCGGAGGACCGCATGACGGACGAGCAGGAGGCTGAGCTGAAGATGCGCTTGCGCCGCGCGCTCGAGGCCAAGTTCGGTGACCGGCTCGTGTCCTCGGGCGGCCCCGACGTGATCGAGGTGCGCGCGTGCGTCACGGACTTCAAGCCGAACAAGCCGCTGCGCAACATCGCGCCGCAGACCCAGATCATGCGTCGCGGCTACGGCTACGCGGCATGCGAGATCGAGGCCACGCTCGGAGGACGCCCCGTGGCCGCGATGGCCTCGACGGTGGACACCCAGCGGTTCGGCGCCGAGAAGCTCAGCGAGATGGGCACAGCGGACGCGGCATGCACCGCATGGGCCGACAAGTTCGCTGCGCTGCTCGGGGCGGGCTGACCGGAGGGTCAGCGGCGCTTGGGTTCGGTGCCGGGCGCCGGGATGCTTGAGGCATCCCAGTCGATCGTGATCTTGTCCTGCAGGATCTCCTCGATCACCACCTCAAAGTCGCTGCGACCGTTGCGCTCGACCAGCGGCCGCGCGCCGTCGATGAGCTCCGCGAGGCGGCGCTGGATGAGCGCCGTCAGCTTGAAGCGTCCGCCAACCTTGTCCACGATCGTGTCGCTCTTGAGGGCTTCAATCATTATGGTGACCTCCCTGCGGGGAGCCCCGTAGGATAGGCACTCGGCGGATTCGCCGCAACTATGGTTCCCCGCCCCCTGTCCCGAGCCGTCGGCACCCTGACGAGCCGCCTGCGGCTCGGCTCGGACTGGCCGGTGCTCGCCCTTGCGGCGGTGATCGGGGTCGTGATGGGTGGAGTTGCCCTGGCCTTCGTAGGGGGCATGCAGCGGCTTGAGCGGCTTGTGGGGAGCCTTGCGGAGGGCGGCGGACCGAGCCTGTGGGTGGCGATCGCGCTTCCGCTCGTTGGCGCGGGACTGACCGGCTGCCTCATCTGGCTGCTGCCGAGCAGCTTCAAGGGGCACGGCGTGTCCCGCGTCATGTTCTCGGTGTACCGCGAGCGCGGCCGGCTGCCGGCCAGCCTCGCGGTTCGGCAGTGGGCCGGCTCGACCGCCACGATCGCATCGGGCGGTTCCGCGGGTCCCGAGGGTCCGATCGTGGCCATCGGCGCCACCATCGCCTCGCGCATCGCCATCTGGATCGGCCTCGACGAGCGCACCCGCACCACGCTGCTCGGATGCGGTGCGGCCGCCGGCATCTCGGCGGTCTTCAACGCACCGATCGCGGGAGTCTTCTTCGTGCTCGAGGTGATCCTGCGCGAGTTCTCGATGCGGACCTTCACGCCCATCGTCGTCGCGAGCGTGATCGCGAGCGCCACGGCGCAGACGATCCTGGGCTCGAGCGAGCCCATCTTCGGCGTCGGGCCCGCGCTCATGGGCGACCTCAAGTTCTCGCTCAAGGACGCGCCGCTCTACGCGCTGCTCGGGGCAATCGTCGGGCTGGCCGCGGCCGGCTTCGCGGTCTGGATGAAGTGGATCCACGAGCGCTTCGACAGCCTGCGCATGCCGGTGACGGTCGGTCCCGCGATCGGCGCCGCGGCGCTCGTCGCGATGGGCATCGGCTGGTGGTTCCTTCAGCCCGCGGCAGCAGGCACTTCCGCCGCAGCGGCCGGATCCGTCGATGGGCTTCCGCCCTTCTACGGCAGCGGATACGCGCTGATCGATGATGTCATGCGCGGACGGTTCCTGCCGGGTGGCAGCGACTCGGGCAGTCTTGCGACCGTGGGCCTCGCGGCGGCGACGCTCGTCGGATGGGCGCTGCTCAAGGCGACCGCCACGGGCATGACGCTCGGCTCGGGCGGTTCCGGCGGCCTCTTCGCCCCGAGCCTCGTCCTGGGCTGCCTGCTTGGCGCGGCGTTCGGCGCCCTGACCATGGGCATGCCCATGGTCCCGGACATGCCTGCGCTCCATGGCGCACTGACCGGCATGGGCGCCTTCGTGGCCGCGAGCACGCACGCGCCGCTGACCGGCGCGTTCCTGGTCTACGAGCTGACGAGAAGCTACGACGTGATGCTCCCGCTGCTGCTGGCATCCGTCATCGCCGTGATCGTCGCACGGCTCGCGTACCGGCAGAGCATCTACACCGCCGAGCTGGTCGCGTTCGGCGTGCGGCTCGGAGGGTCGAGCGACCAGGCGATCATGAGCAGGGTCCTCGTGCGTGACGTGGCGCTGAAGCCGCTGGTCACGGTGCTCGAGACGGACTCCGCGGAGTCCATCGTCAAGCGCGGAGAGGATTGCGGCAGCACGGATTTCCCGGTAGTCGATGCGCAGGGCCGCTACCGCGGCATGATCTGCGGGGATGACCTCAATGCCGCGCTCGTGTGGCGCGAGGCGATGCCGCTGCTTCAGGCCTCGGAGCTGGCGCACGCGGACTGGAAGCCGCTGCGTCCTGACCACACGCTGCATGAGGCCATGGGGAGGTTCACCGCATCCGGCGCGCCCGCGCTGGCGGTCGTCGAGCCGGACAGCGGTGCGCTGCTGGGCGTCCTCACTCGGGCGCAGGTGATCTCCGCCTACAGCCGTGCCGTGGAGGACGAGTGAGCGACGGCACCCGCCGCAGCGCGACGCACCGCAGGGCCCGCCGGCTCGCGCACGACCTTCAGTTCAAGGCCGTCTATGCCGCGCGCATGCGGCGTGATGCCGGATTCATCGTGGTCCACGCTGCGCCCAACGGGCTCGGCCGCTCGCGGCTCGGGCTTGCCGTAGGCCGACGCGCGGGCCATGCGGTCCGTCGCAACAGGATCAAGCGGCTGGTCCGCGAGGCATTCCGGCTCGCGCGCGCCGACATACCGCCGGGACTTGACATTGTGGTGTCCGCGCGGGCGCACGAGCCGAAGTCCCTGGACGAGTACATCACCGCACTCGTGCGCGCATGCGCCGCGCTCAGCGCGGCGGCGCCGGGTCGTGTCCCTGGCCGCCCCACGGGTGGCAGCGCGCCAGGCGCCGGATCGTGAGCCAGCTGCCGCGAAGCGCACCATGCGCGCGCAGCGCATCGACCGAGTAGTGCGAGCAGCTCGGGTGGAACCGACAGTGGCCACCGACCGCACGCGACAGCGTCGCCTGGTAGAGGCGCACGAGGCCGATGCACATGCGCGCTGGGATGCCAACCGCCGGCCGCGCGCCGTCCGCGCCGCATCCGCCGCGGGCGCTCACCGCCGCTCCACCACCCGGTTGCGGATCGTGCCCACGCGCTCGATGGTGATGGAGACCTCATCGCCATCGGCGAGGTAGCGCGGAGGCTTGCGCGCATGGCCGACGCCGGAGGGCGTGCCCGTGAGGATCACGGTGCCGGCGAGCAGCGTCATGCCACGGGAGAGATCCGCGATGAGCGCGGCCACCGGGAAGATCATGTGCGCGGTGCTCGAGTCCTGCATCACCTCGCCATTGAGCGTCGTCACGATCCGAAGCGCCTGGGGATCGCCGACTGCGGCGGGCGATGCAGGCACGCTCATGGGGCAGAAGGTGTCGAAGCTCTTGCCTCGGCAGAACTGGCCTCCGGAGCCGTGGTTCTGCCACCACCGGGCGCTCACGTCATTGGCCACCGCGTACCCGCCCACGACCGACAGCGCCTCCGCAGGAGGCACATCGCGGCAGTCGTGCGCGACGATGACCGCAAGCTCGCCCTCGAAATCGACCTGCGGCCCGCCCTGGGCGCACAGGGGCGGGATCACGATGTCGTCGGAGGGCCCGGCGACGCTTGCCGGGTTCTTCATGAAGACCATCGGCCGCTCGGGCAGCGCCCCGCCCATTTCGCTGGCGTGGTCGGCATAGTTGCGGCCGATGCACAGGATCGCCGGGGGACGCTGCCGGATCACTTGTTCACCGCCGATGCGCGGTTCTGCGACTTGATGGCCTCCTCCCGCTGCGCCGCCTCCTGCGCGCGCGCGATGCGGTGCTCGGCCATGCCTGGCGGCTCCGGCAGCAGCCGGTCGAACTCTGCGACGGTCGCGAGCGGGCTCTCGGTGAACTCGGCCTCGAGCACCGGCTTGACGGTGTCGTAGGCGAGGCGCCGGTCGTCCTCGGTGCAGCGGTTGTAGATCGTGAGACGGTCGGTGAGCGGCTGGGACTGGTCCATCAGCACCGTGCACAGCACCTGCTCCATGCTGCTCTCGATGTCGCCGATCAGGTCCCCCATGCGCTTCTCGCCGAACTTGTTCACGAAGTCGGTGTAGCGCGTGCTCTTGAAGTAGTCGGTGAGCTCCTTGGCGAAGCGCTTGGCTTCCTTCAGGATCTCCGGGTTCTGCATCAGGATGCCCTCGCGGTACCCGCGCTGGAGCGCGGCGAACACGTCGCTCCGCGCGACGTCGGGCACCATCTCGTACTCGCCGAATGCCGCGTTGCGCACGAATGTCTCGAGCGGCATGTCGTACTTCGCGTTGGGCGTGACGCCACCGCGGCCGAAGAGGCTGTCGAGCCGGTCGAGCACCTCCTTCGCGCCGGCGATGTCGCCGAGCCTGTAGAGCTCGCGGACGGCCTGCGACATGAAGTTCTGGTAGAAGTCGGCGAAGGTGTCTCCGCCAGCGCCGCGCACGTTGTAGTGCTTGCGGTACAGCTCGCTGAAGTAGCGGTCGATCGCCCGGATCCAGCGCGGATCGCTGAGGCGGCCGGGGTTGTCGTTGCTGAACGGGTCGACGTACATCAGGCCGCTGCGCGCCAGCGCCTGCATCGACTGGATGTTGGTGCGGTCGTTGTTGAGGATCTTGTAGATCTCGTCCTCGTTCTCGTAGCGCTTCGCCGCGCGCTCCGAGCCCTTTCGGGACCAGTAGAAGGCGTGCGCCTGCGGATGCCGCCAGTCCAGCGGGCCGAACTCCTGCGTGTACTGGCGCATCAGCGCGGGGTCCATGCTGTACGACTCCCGCAGCACCTTCTTGCGCAGGAACGCCAGGAATGCCGGCACCGCCTCGGCATTTGAGGGATCGCCGAGCACCTGGCGCAGCGCCGCGTACACGGGATCGTTGGCGGTGAATGCGGCGTCGAGGCCGAGGATCTTCCCGTACCGGCTCTCCTGCACAGCCAGGCACTTGCCCACGTTCAGCAGGAAGTCCCGGTCAAGCTTGAACTGGAAGCGGCGGTCGAACTTGCCGAGCTCGCCCGAGAGCCTCTCAACCATCGACTTGACCTGCGGCACGCGGCGCTCGAGCTCCTCGAGCGAGTCCGGCGCATCCGCGATCGCGGCGAGCCAGGCCAGCCGGTCCTCCGTCGATGGAGGCGGGGTCCCGAGCAGGTAGTGCCACTCCTTGGCCAGCTCGCGCTTGTAGTGCAGGTGCGCATCGTCGGACACGCCGTCGACCTTGTGCGCGAACCAGAACGCCAGCTCCTTGTGGAGGATCAGGTCGTTCGGGCAGTAGGTCAGCCCCTGCCCCCGCACGAGGTCGATCCCGGCCTTCACCCACTCCCACCGCTCCTGCGGCGTGTTGGTGAGGACCGAGATGTTGTAGGCCATGTTGTGGCCGTGGAATGCCCAGACCTCGCCGAAACGCGGCTGCAGCTTCGTGATCAGGTCCGCATCGGCCATGGCCTCGTAGAAGAGCCCCTGCTCCTTCATCCACGTGGCGCGGATCCACAGGTAGTCGACGATGATGCCGCGCAGCGCGCCGATCGCAGTGCCGATCGCCACGAACGGCGGGGCGCCCTCGACCGACACGTCGGTGTAGCGCAGGCCGCGCTCGTCCGAGATCCTGACGATCCGGGGCAGGAGCGTTCCGCCCGCGGCGACTCCGAGCGCCACCACCACGACGCACGCGATCTGGATGATGCGGTCGCGCAACTCAGCCGCCTCCAGTCCCGCTGTAGATGGCGATCTCCTTGCGCGAGAACCCGATCCAGGAGATCAGGAACGCGATCAGGCTCCAGAGCGCCGCGATCAGGCCAACCGACTTTAGCACCATGGACCAGGGGATCACGCGGCCCTCGACAAGGTCCTGCGTGGTGGCCGCGTCGCCGAAGGCGCTGAGAGTTCCCTGCGCGCCGCCCGCGACGACCTGGACGAACGCGTAGAAGGCCCTCACGCCAAGGTCAGCGTCCGAGGGCGGCGAGAACCGGTCGAGCGCGATCGCCAGGTATGCGGACATCGACGCAGTGAGGAAGATCGTGAACGAGAGCAGCGTGGCCACCGGGAAGCTGAGGATGCTGGCCGTGGCCACCCCGAGCGCGGCCAGGAACACGAGCTTTGCCCAGTCGACGAGCGCAGCCCGCATGAAGTTGGCCTCGAACGAGCCCACCCGGTGCATGACCTCGATGCCGTCGTCGTCGAAGTTCAGCGGCAGCACGCCTGGGTAGAACCCGGTGCCGTCGAAGCCGACGTTCAGGATCTCGACCGCGAGCGTGCCGTCGTCCGCGATCGCATCCGGCGGGATCGTGATGAAGCTCGGCTGCGTCGGCACGTACTTGCGGTCGATCCACGACCGGTCCGCGAACTGGAAGATCACCGGGTGCGTCTCGTGGGTCTCGTCCCGTCCGATGTGGAACTCGAACTTGAGCGTCACCGGCACCTTGGCGCGCTTGGCGTCCCCGAGCCCCCGGAACGTGTACGTGCGCCCCTTGCCAGGCTCGATCGAACGCTGCGCAGAGCCGAACTCTGCGAGCTTCTGCGTCGCCAGCTCGGTGCGGATGTCCAGCTCCCGGCGCTTGCCCGACTCGATGTCCGACCGCAGCGTGGCGTCGGCATCGATCGCCGCATCCACGGCATCGAGGAGCCGGTCGCGGTCGAGCACCTCGTACTGCGGGAATGTGCCCACGCGCGCCACGAGCACCTGCTCCCGGACAGCCGCCGCGTCAAGCAGGTCCGCCGCCGGTCGCGTGCGCATGAACTGGACGTAGACGAAGACCGCGAGGAATCCGACCGCCAGGACAGTTGCGTTGAGCGCGCTGATCCCGAGCCACTTGCCGGCGAGGAACTGCACGCGCGACACGGGCTTGGTGAGCACGTGCCAGATCTGCCGGTCGCGCATCTCGAACGCCACGCTCGAGCATGCCAGCAGCAGCGTCATGCACGCCGCGAAGGCGTACACGAGCGTGGTGCCGCGGTCGATGAAGGTCTGGATCTGGTAGCGGAGCGGATCCTTCGCGTCGATCCACAGGGGCAGCAGCGGCAGCAGCACCAGCAGCGCCACGATGAAGCCCACCGGCACCTTCTGCCGAAGCGCCTCGCGCATCACGTTCTGGGCGATGCCCATCGTCGGCGATGCGGAGCCGAGCGCGAGCATGACCGCGCGCGTGAGAAACGCGAAGAGGAAGAGCAGCGTGCCTGCCCCTGCGAGCGCCACCGTGGGCGCCAGCAGCCCGAAGGCCCAGAACGGCGCGACCACAAGCAGAGTGCCCGCAGCAGTCAGCATCAAGGTGCCCGCGAGACCGATCCACACGCTGACTCCCGCGAGGACCGCACACGCGAGACCAGCCGTCAGCGGCAGTTCCGGGCGCTCGACAATCGCCAGCGGAGCCCACGAAGGGGCCTCCGTCTGGGCCACCAGCGACGCGAGCACCTCGGGCTGGGCGATGCGGCCCTGCGAATCGAAGAGCTGGCTCGCAGCCTCCCGCACGCGCAGGCCCCCGAAATCGCGGCCATCGACGGTGACGGTGCCCTTGTCGATGAGCTGCTGCGCCTCAGGTGTGCGCTCGACGCTGTTGGCCTTGGACAGCTGCACCACGATGCGCTGCTGCAGCGCCTGGTAGCTCATGCTGGACCACCACAGGGGACCGAACACGGCGAAGACGGCGCACAGGAGCATCCCCGTGAGCGCCGCACGACCTCGCGCGCCTGACTGCCAGCGCTCAAAGCCAGCCCTGACTCGTCCTGCCGGTCCCACCGCCTAGCGGCCTCCGCCCGGCGGGTTCCCTTGTCCCCGATCCGCGTCGCCGAGCAATCCGTCGATCACGCCGCGGTCGACGGTCGCCGGCGGCTTCGCCGGCTCCGGCGACGGACGCGTCGCAGGCGAGGATGCCGCGGGGCGCTCGAGGAGCTCCTTGAGCACTTCGGCGCCGGAGTCTGACGCAGCGGACGCTGCCTGCTTGCCCGCAGCGTCGGAAACCTCCCGAGCCATGCGCTCGGACGCCTCGCCGCGCTCGAGCTGGGCGATCAGGTCGGTGGGCCTCTCCTCCGAGCCCGCCGCGAGGAACGCTGCGGTCCGGCCTCCATGGAGCGCGCCGCTTGTGGCGGCCTGCTCCTGGCGCGCGCGCTCCACGATCTCCATGAAGAGGTCCTCGAGGCGCTGGTGCGGCGCGGCGACGCTCTCGATGGCCACGCCCTCCTCGCGCTGCAGCAGGGCGTCGATGTGCGCAATCGTCTCGGCGCGCAGGCGCGGTGTCCTGATGACGCTGTGCGACGTGTCGGCAAGGAGCTCGTCCGTCGTGCCCGCGGCCCTGATGCGCCCGCCGTACAGGATCACCATCCGGTCGCACACATCCTCGACGTCGGCAAGCAGGTGCGAGCTGAGCAGAATCGTCTTCCCGCGACGGCCAAGCTCGAGGAGAAGGTCCTTCACCTGCCGGGTCCCGATCGGGTCGAGCCCTGAAGTGGGCTCGTCGAGGATGAGGAACTCGGGATCGTTGATGAGCGCCTGTGCCAGGCCGAGCCGGCGCGCCATGCCCTTGGAGAACTCGCCGACCGGGCGGTGCGCCGCGCCCGTGAGACCCACCATCTCGAGCAGCTCGTCCGCCCGCCGTCGCCGCTCCGCGCGCGCGAGCCCGAACAGCTTGCCGTAGTAGTCCAGCGTCTCGGTCGGGTCGAGGAACTTGTACATGTACGACTCCTCGGGGAGGTAGCCGATGCGCGCCTTGACGGCGACGTCACCGGGATCGCGCCCGAAGACCGAAAGCTTCCCGCGCGTCTTGCGCAGCAGCCCGAGGATCATCTTGATCGTGGTGCTCTTGCCCGAGCCGTTGGGGCCGAGCAGGCCGAAGATCTCGCGGGGACGGATCTCGAAGTCGATCGAGTCCACCGCCTTCGCCGTGGTGCGCATCCAGAAGTCGGTGAACACCTTTGAGAGGCCTGCCGCCTCGACCACAAGGGATCCCTGTCCGCTACCGATCGTCTGGCCTCGCATGCGTGTCCTCCGAGTCGGGGGCCGTCAGTCCTTGCCGAACGCCTTCTCGCCTGACGCGTCAAGGCGCCGGCCTGCGCGGTCGATGTTGATCAGCCGGCTGCCCATCTGGAAGTTCGCGTACTCGGAGTTGCGCTCAAGCGCCTCACGCTTCTTCCGGTCCAGCTCGGCATCGCGGCGCGTCTGCATCACGTCCGCCGAGCTCTTGATGCGCACCATGTAGTTGCCGAGGTCGCCCGGCATCGAGAACACCTCGACCTCGTTGCGGCGGAGCACCTCCCGCATGGCCTCGAGCCAGATCTGCCGGACGAGCTGGCTCGGGTTCTCGCGCCAGCTCGGCGCGAGGCTCGCGAGGCGGCGGGCGTCCTTGCCGAGCGTCGACTCGATCGCGCCCTGGTAGCTCTTCGCGCGCTGGATGATGCGCGATGCCTCGCCGCCGATGTCGGGCTGCTCGAGCCGCCGCCCGATCCCGCGCAGCACATCGTCCGAGGCCTGCAGGTTGCCGGCCGTCAGCGCGGTCTCGTAGGTGCCGATCAGGGCGAGGATCTCTGGGTACGCAGGGCCCGCAGCGCCCAGCAGCGTCGAGTTGGCGTCCTGCCGGGCCTTCTCGATCGCCGTGCGTGCGCGCTCGCGCGCGACCTGAACCTTGCTCAGCGCGTTGCGGACGGCCAGGGGCGCGATGCGCTCCGAGATCGCGACGTTGCCGAGCTGGATGCCGGCCTTCAGGCCATCAAGCGATGCCTGCGCGCGCTCCTTCACGGCGAGCGCCGGCGCATCGCGCTGCTCGAGCAGTTCCGTCATCGCCATCTCGGCGGCCGTGACCACCACAGCCCGCCGGAGCGCTGCAGCCACCACCTGATCGCCGCGCTGCCAGTCGAATCGCTCGAGGAACGAGACAGGGTCGGACACCGAGTACTCGGCGATCACCTGCACGTGCGCGAGATCTCCGCCGGCGGTGATCACCGACCCGTCGCGGCCCGGACGGATCGGCGTCGATGCCTCCGCCACCTCGGTCGCCTGCTCGAGCGTGGTCTGCTTGTCGATGCTCGGCCAGAACTCGCTGCGGAGCTCGACCGTCCGCTTCTGAGGGAACACGACCATCTCGCCGACCGGGTAAGGCCAGAAGGGCTGCAGTCCCGGCACCACCGCCTCATCGCCGGTCTTGCCTGCGATGCGACCGAAGATCGTGCGCACGCCGGTGAACCCTTCCTGCACCGACTGGAAGCCCGAGAACAGGAAGGTGACCAGCAGCCCGAGGATCGCCAGCTGCAGCAGCCGATACGAGAGCCGGAGCGCCTCGCCGAGGCTCTGGTTGGCCGGATCCATCGCCTCGCGCATCGCGACGTCGCCGCGCACCTGGGCGCCCACGTCAAAGCGAGCGCTCTTGCCGCGCCTGACGGGCAGGATCTCGTCGTCGCCCTCGGTGGCCACGCGAGACCCGTCCTGGCCTGCGCCCTGCTCGCTCACCGAGCCCCTCCCGGTGCGGCAGCGGGCGCCTTGGCTCCAGCATCACTCCCTGCGGCGGCAGCGCCGGGCTTGCCCGACGCACCTTCGCCAAACCATGCGTTGCTCGGCCGTGGCACGCCATCCTTTCCGGTGGGCGCGGCGAGGTCGACGAGGTGGAACGGCGCCTTGCTCATGTCGGTGATGAAGGTCGTGTTTCCGGTGAGCGATGCCTTGAGCGTGTCGATCCATGTCAGGAAGATCGCCAGCTCCGCCTCGCTCTTCATCACCTCGTAGTACTTCGTGGCCTGCTCGTTGCCGACGGCCTCGATCTCCGCAGCCCACTGGTCGGCGAAGCTCCGGATCGTGTCGGCCGCGCTCGTGGCCTGGCTCTTGATCGCCTCGGCCTCCGAGTTGCCCTTGGACTCCTCGAGGTTGGCGAGCGTCTCCTGCACCGTGGCCATGCGGCGCAGCACCGCCGTCGTGGTCTTCGGGGGCAGCACCACCTGGCTGATGCCTACGCTCACCGGCTCGATGCCGGGGCTGCGAGAGGACCGCAGGTCCGCGAGGATCGCCGTCTCCGCCTCCGCGAGCTTGCTGTTCTGGCCGATGAGGTCGCCGAACGCGTAGCCGCCCACAGCGCGCACCGCGGCCTGCAGCTGCGTCTCGAGCTCCTTCGACGCGCCCTCCACCGTGCCGTAGCCGGTGAAGAACTGCTGCGGCGCATCTCCCGCGGTGTCGACCCTCCACAGCAGGTAGGCCTTCACCATCACCTGCTGGCCGTCCCTGGTCAGCACGACCTCAAGCGGGCTCTCGATGTACTGCAGCCTCGTGTCGAGCTTCGCGACCTGGTCTATGAAGAGCGGCGCCTTCATGTGCAGGCCAGGCTCGCGCTCTACGCCGCCGGGCTTGCCGAAGCGGGTCAGCACGGCGACCTCGTGGAAGTTCACCGTGTAGGTCGTGTTGAAGAGCACCAGCACCACGGCGATGCAGAGCGCAACGATCACTGGCAGGCGTCGGGTCACTTGCCCTCCTCCTTCGTCTTGTCGAGGTAGTCCGCGAGGTTCAGCCCGCTCTCGGGCTGGACCATCTCCATGTCGAATCCGGCCCGGGCGGCGTCCACGCCGAGGATGTACTTGTTGCGAGCCTTCGCAAGCTCCTTGCCGAGCACCATCATGATCGCGCGCTCGCGGTAGAGGTCCGGCGCGGCGCGGAACGCCGGCGCCTGGCCCAGCACCTTCGCGGCATTGCCGCGCGCATCCATCAGCAGCTTCCAGCGCCTGGCGCGCGCGGCCGAGATGACGCTCGCCGCCGCCGCACGCGACTCGACCAGCATCGCCTCCACCACCGCCCGCTGCTCAAGCACGGCGGGCGCCGTCCGCCCAAGCTCGCGCTCGAGCTGCCGCAGGCGGCCGATCGCCGCCGCCGCGCGATCTGCCGTATCGACGCTGCCGACCATCATCGCCATAGACGTGCTGGCGAGCCGCTGCGCCTCCTGGACGAGCTGGCGTGCGTTCTGCGTGTCGATCGAGAGCTCCTCGAACATGCCGGCCGCGTCGCCTGCGGGCGGCCGCAACGTCGGGATCAGCACGCTCACCACCTCGACGCCCGAATCGAGCCGGTCGTACGCCGCCTGGATGCGCTCGCGCAGCTGCCGCACCATCGAGTCGCCCTGCGGCGAGAGCACCTGGTCGATGGACTGGGTCGACAGGAACTGGCTCGTCTCCCGCATGGCCACTGCCTTGAGCACCCGCTCGCGCATGTCCAGCGGGGAGCGCCGCGTGCGCGTGTCGTTGGCGAAGGAGAGGAAATCGAGGAGCCCGTCCGCCTTGATGCGGTAGTTCACGAGCACGTCAGCGTCCACGAGCGCGAAGCGGCTCGAGACCCGGCCCGCCAGCGCCTCGTCAGCAGGACCGTCGATGCCTGCCGCCTGAGCACCCTGCGGGCCTGCGCTCGCGAGGACCGCCGGAGAGGGCGCCGGCGACGGAGTCACGGCCTGAGCCGCGAAGGTTCCGGGGCCGAGGTCTGCCGACGCCTGTGCGGCCAGGCTGCTTGCGAGCACGATGAAGGGCTGGCGGTCCGTCGTGGCTGCGGCGTTGTCCACGGGCCAGAAGTTGACGGAGCTGGTGTCGAAGGGCTTCGGACCCACCACGAGCGAGCGAATGCGCGAGGCGCTGAACCGCTCCACCGTCTCGAAGGGCCACGGCAGCTTCCACATGAGGGCGCCCTGCACCGGCTCGCCAACCACGCGGCCCCCGCGAAGCCGGACCGCCTGCTCGCCAGGCTGCACGACGACGATGGTGGACAGAAGCACCAGCACGACCGCGGCGAGGCCACCCAGCCACGCGACGCTGCGAAGCATGAGCTGGTAGCCCCACGAACTCGTGATGTCGAAGCCGAACTGGTAGTTCACGGCCTCGTTGATCGTGCGGACAAGCGAATCCGGCGCCGCCAGCAGCCCCAGGACCTTGGAGTCGAAGGCGGGCCGCGGCGTCTCGCCGGGCCGGCGCGGCCGGTAGAGGTTGAGCACGAGGTTCAGCGCGGTCTCCGAGGCGACCAGGATCATGAAGATCCCGATGCCGCGCGCCACGCCCTCGAGCACGCCCGTCTTCTGGAACACCTGGAACACGACCCCCACCGCGATCGCCAGGAGCACCAGCGCGTTGCCCACCATGACTCCGGCGCCGCCGCGCAGGTTCTGCCACGCGCCCTGCGTCGACATGCCCGCCACGAACCGCGAGAAGATGAACGCCACGAGCGACAGCCCGGCGCACGTGGCCACCTGCCACCCGAGCGCGGAGCCGATGCGGAAGGTCGTGGCATTGCCCGCCGTGTCATCGAGCTGCGCCATCCACGTGAGCGACCACCACGCGGCCAGCGCGAGCAGCGCCGCGTACGACAGGCTCACCAGCGGCATCAGCCACTGGTGCATCAGCCTCAGGCGCATCGCGGCGGCCGTGCTCTGCTCGCGGTCCCCCTCGAACACGCTCCGCGCGTCGCCGCGGATGGCGGCGATCTCGTCGTTCTCGAGCACCTCAAGGCGCTCGAGGCGGTGCTGGTGGAACACGACCGTGAGCGCCACCCAAGGCAGGATGCCGATCGCCACGAACACCGCCCCGAAGACGAGGGTGGTGTCCTGCCCGATGCGGCCAAAGAGGAACACGCCCAGGGCCATCAGGGCCTGAAGGAG
>JBIIIL010000090.1:0-9105 GCA_044234825.1 Phycisphaerales bacterium | reverse complement strand
CTCCACCTGCGCTGCGCTCACGCGGAACCCGTTCTCGAGCCGTCCGGGGACCTCGACGCACGTGCCGCCTGCGAGCTCGATCAGCGGCCGGTAGCTCACCCATGCCGGGGTGGGCAGCAGGAACTCGTCCCCGCGGCCGGGCTCGATCAGCATCTGCAGCGCCATGAACACCGCGTGCTTCGCGCCGGAGGTGATGCTGACGTGCTCGGCTGCGCACGCGATGCCGTTCTCCTCGCGCAGCTTCCGCGCGATCGCCTCGCGCGCCGCGGGCGTGCCTGGCGTGGCGACGTACTTGGTCATGCCACCTTCAAGCGCCGCAATCGCCGCGCGCTTGATGTGCTCGGGCGTGTCGAAGTCCGGCTCGCCCATGCCGAACCCCACGACATCCGCGCCTTGCGCCTTGAGCGCAGCCGCGCGGGCGCCTACCGCGAGCGTCGCGGATTCCTTCATGCGCGCGATGTGGGAGGCCACATGCATGAGCGTGGAAGACTACATGCTCCGCCGGGCTACCATCCGCCCACTCATGAGCCCGAACTCCATCCGACGAATCGGCATCCTCACCGGCGGCGGTGACTGCCCGGGGCTCAACGCCGTCATCCGCGCGGTCGCGAAGACGGCGATGCTCCAGCACCAGATCGAGGTGTGGGGCATCGAGGACGGGTTCCAGGGCCTCATCGAGGACCGCGTCCGCCCGCTTGGCATGCGCGACGTGTCGGGGATCCTGACGCGCGGCGGCACGATCCTGGGCACGAACAACAAGTGCAACCCCTCGCGCTGGTGCACAGGCCACGCACCCGACGGAACGCCGGTCTTCGAGGACGTCACCGGGACCTGCATCGAGACGATCCGCCGTCGGAGGCTCGATGCGCTCATCGTGATCGGAGGAGACGGCACGATGGCGTGCGCCGCACCCCTCGTGCGCAAGGGCATCAATGTCATCGGGGTCCCCAAGACCATCGACAACGACCTCTACGGCACCGAGATCTCCTTCGGATTCCTGACCGCCTACGCCACCGCGACCGAGGCCCTTGACCGGCTGCACTCCACCGCAGACAGCCACCACCGCGTGATGGTGTGCGAGGTGATGGGCCGCAACGCCGGATGGATCGCCCTGATGTCGGGCGTCGCGAGCGGCGCGGACGTGATCCTGATCCCGGAGATCCCCTTCGACTACGACGCCATGTGCGAGTACATCGCCAACCGCATGGATTCGGGGCCCGGCTTCGCCATTGTGGTCGTCGCCGAGGGCGCCCACCCCGCGAAGGGCTCGCGGGTGGTGGCCAGGCACGATCCGACGAGCCCGGATCCCATCCGTCTCGGGGGCATCGCCAATGCGGTCGCCGCGGAGATCTCCAGCCGAACCGACGCGGAGGTCCGCACCACGAGCCTCGGACACGTGATCCGTGGCGGCACGCCGATCGCGGCCGACCGCATCCTCGCGACGCACTTCGGGTTCCATGCGATGTCCACGCTGATGGAGGGCAAGTCGGGCCGCCTCGTGGTCCGCGAGGGCAACGTCTTCAGCGACATCGACCTGCTCGCCTCGGCAGGCAAGCAGCGCCTTGTGCCTGCCGATCACCCGGTGATCGCGGCGGCGCATGCCGTCGGCACATGCTTCGGGGACCGCGAGGCGCGCGTGCGCAACCCGTCAGTGGCTGCGCCAGTCGTGTGAGCGCATGGCTGACCTTCGGCCCTGCGTCTTCCTGGACCGAGACGACACGATCGTCGACAACGACGGCGACCTCGGGGACCCCGACAGGGTCGTGCTGCTGCCGGGCGTCGCATGGGCCGTGCGCGCGCTGCACGAGGCCGGGTACGCGATCGTGGTCGTGACCAACCAGGGCGGCGTCGCGCGCGGCAAGTACCGCGAGCGCGACGTGTCGGCGGTGCATGCGCGGATCGCGGAGCGGCTCGCGGTCGAGGCGGACCTGCCCGCGGGCGCGATCCTCGTCGACGGCTGGTACCACTGCCCGTACCACCCCGAGGCCACCGTCGAGCGCTACCGCCGCGACCATCCATGGCGAAAGCCATCGCCCGGCATGCTGCAGGCGGCGGCCGAGGACCTGCGCATCGACCTTTCCGCGAGCTGGATGGTGGGCGACCAGGAGCGCGACATCGCGGCGGGCCATGCGGCCGGCTGCCGCGCCATCCTGCTCGAGCCGGACGATGCGCGGCGTGCCGACGTGCGTGCGGCCAGCGCCGCGGATTTCGTGGAGCGCGATGCGCTGCACGCGGCCCACCGCATCCTGCGCGCAGATGGACGAGACCGGGGGCCGCGATGGGAGCGCACCAGCGGTTGCGCGCTGCACGCGCGCGAGTCCGCGCTCGAAGCTGCATCCGTGCGGGAGGCCGTGCGAGCCGCTGCGCTCGCGCTCGCCGAACGCGAGGGGGTCACCATCGCGCAGCTCGAGGTGGACGCCTCGGGCCTGCGCGCGCAGGTGCAGGGCGCCGAGATCGTCGCGCTGGGCTTTGCCGCCGAGCTTGCGCGCGCCACGAACCGGTGGGCACGCTCGCAGGGCATGGGCGCGCTGTGGGGGGAGGACCCGTGAGTCCCTGGAGCGCGCCGCTCGATGGAGCCAGTCGCATCCTCGTGATCATGCCCACGTGGGTCGGCGACGTGTGCATGGCCACGCCAGCGCTCGCGACCATCGCCTCGCACGCGCGCGCGGCAGGCGCGCGGGTCGAGGCGCTTGTGCGGCCCGGTCTCGACGCGCTGCTCGCCGGCCACCCATGCATCGATGCGCTGCACGTCTCCCGCATGAGGCTCGACCCGGCCTCGGTCGGGCGGGACATGAGGCCCCTGCGCTCGCCTCGCATCGATGCGGCGGTGCTGTTCCCCAACTCATGGAGATCCGCGATCGCCGCCAGGCTGTGCGGCGCGCGCCGCACCATCGGGTACGGGCGCGATGGCCGCGGCATCATCCTCACGCATGCGCTCGACGCGCCGCGCCGGAGCACCGCGATCAGCGCCACCACCTACTACGCGCGGCTCGCCGGCTTCGCCACCGGGCTGCCTGCACCGACCGACTCGCCCCTGTCCCTTGCGGTGGCGGACCGTGACCGCGCCGCCGCCGACGCGATCGTGCCTGCGGGTCCGCCGCTGCTGCTGGTCAACCCCGGCGCCAACCGCGCCGACAAGCGCTGGCCCGCGGAGCGCTTCGCGGCCGCCGCGCGCGCCATCGCCGCCGCGCATGGCCTGCGGATCGCCGTGACCGGATCGCCCGGAGAGGCCGAGCTCGTGTCGGCGATTGCGTCGCAGTGCGCCGGCATGGATCTTGTGGCGCGCGGCGTCACGCTCGGAGCGCTGAAGGGCGTCATGACCCGCAGCGCGCTGCTGCTGTGCAACGACACGGGGCCGCGGCACATCGCTGCGGCGCTCGGCACGCCGTGCGTCGCGCTCTTCGGGCCGACCGACCACCGATGGACATCGCCGCTGCCTGGGTCGCGCGAGCGCCTGCTGCTCTCCGAGCCGTTCCTCGATGACGCTCACCTCGCCGACGCGCACGCTGCCGCGTGCCCGATCGACCGCATCAGCGTGGGCGACGTCGTCAGCGCCGCTCAACTGCTGCTGATGCAGAAGGTCCCCAACTAGGATCCCCGCATGCAGGACGCATCCGCGATTGCCGCCACGGGGATCGGCCAGTGGGACGTGGCATGGGCAGCCGCCTTCGCGGCAGGCAGCATTCCCTTCGGTCTCCTCATGGGCCGGCTCAAGGGCATCGACATCCGCGAGCACGGCTCGAGGAACATCGGCGCCACCAACGTGGGCCGCGTCCTTGGCCGCAACTGGGGCCTCACGTGCTTTGCGCTCGACTTCCTCAAGGGCGCCGTACCCGTGGTCGTGGCCGCCGAATGGCTCATTCCCGAGTGGCCTTCGGGCGCGCGCGCCATGCTCAACGATGCGCCCGCAGAGACCCTCGCGGCGCTGTCGAGCTGGTGGCCGCTCACCGCCGTCGCCGCCGTGCTCGGCCACGTGCTCTCGCCGTGGGTCGGATTCCGGGGCGGCAAGGGAGTCGCGACCAGCTTCGGCGCCCTGTGCGCGATGTGGCCGCTGCTCACGCTGCCCGTGCTCGCCGCGTTCGCGGTGTGGCTGGTCGCCGTCGCCGTGACGCGGTACGTCTCCCTCGGGTCGATTCTCGCGGCCGCCGTGCTGCCCCCGGCGCTGATCGCGCACCTCGCCATGAACGCGACGCTCGCGCCCTACGCGCCGCTGCTGCTGGGCACGTTTGCGCTGAGCGTCCTTGTGGTGTGGAAGCACCGCGCCAACATCGGCAGGCTGCTCGCCGGCACCGAGAGCCGCATCGGCACGCGCGCGGCTGCCACGCCGACCCACGGCGGCAGATAGCCTCCGCAGGGGCATGGGCACGCCGGAACACGACCCCTCCCGCAGCTACCGCTCCCCGCTCGAGACGCGCAATGCGTCGCGCGCCATGCGCGCCGTCTGGAGCGACCATCACCGCTTCTCCACGTGGCGGCGAATCTGGCTCGCGCTTGCCAAGGCGCAGCATGCGCTTGGCCTCGGGCCAACCGCCGCGCAGGTCGCCGCGATCGAGTCCGTCCTGGATGACATCGACCTCGATGCCGCCGCACGCCACGAGCGCGAGCTGCGCCACGACGTGATGGCGCATGTGCACACGCTTGGCGATGCCGCGCCCGCGGCGCGCGCGATCATCCATCTCGGCGCGACGAGCCAGGACGTGGTGTGCAACGCGGACGCGCTCCTGCAGCGCCAAGCGCTCGAGCTGACCGCACAGCGCCTGGCGCGCGTCGTGGACCGCCTTGCGGCATTCGCCGAGCGCTGGAAGTCCCAGCCGGCGCTCGGGTTCACCCACTACCAGCCTGCGCAGCCTGTCACGGTCGGCCGGCGCGCCGCGCAGTGGGCGCAGGACTTTGCGGTCGCGCTTGCGGAGGTCGAGGCGCGCCTCGACGGACTGCGCCTGCGCGGCCTGCGCGGCGCCACTGGCACTCAGGCGTCGTACCTCACGCTCTGCGGCGGCAACGCGTCAAGGGTCGCGGAGATGGAGCGCTCGTTCGCCCAGCACCTTGGCTGGGACGCGGCACGCCTCTGGCCGCTGACGGCGCAGACCTATCCGCGCATCGCCGACGCCCAGGTGCTGTCGAGCCTGGCCGTGGCTGCCTGCGCCGTGCACAAGTGCGCGACGGACCTGCGGCTCCTGTGCAACCTGCGCGAGATCGACGAGCCCTTCGAGAGCAACCAGATCGGGTCGAGCGCCATGCCCTACAAGCGCAACCCGATGCGCTGCGAGCGTGCCACCGGGCTCGCGCGATTCGTGATGTCGCTTGCGCACAACGCCTACGACACCGCCGCCACGCAGTGGCTCGAGCGGTCTCTCGACGACAGCTCCAACCGCCGCCTCTCGATTCCCGAGGCGTTCCTCGCGCTCGACGGTGCGCTCGAGATCATGGCCAACGTGGCAGGTGGGCTGGTCGTCTATCCGCGGCAGGTCGCGGCGCGGCTTGCCGGCGAGCTCCCGTTCCTGGCGACCGAGGAGATCATGCTTGCCGCCGTCGCGCGCGGCGCAGACCGCCAGGATGCGCATGAGGCCATCCGCCGGCATGCGCAGGCGGCCGCGCACCGCATCAAGGCCGAGGGTGCGCCGAACGACCTCCTGTCGCGCCTCAAGGGCGACTCGATGTTCGCAGGCTGCGACCTGGATGCGGTCGTGGACCCTGACCGGTACATCGGGCTGGCGGTCGCGCAGACCGAGTCCTTCCTGAGCGACGTGGCGGCGCCGATCCGCGCTCGCTACGCGAAGTCGCTCGCGCAGGAGCCCGAGCTCCGCGTCTGACTGCACCCCGACGCGCGCCGGCTTGGCGCGCGCGGCACACGAATCCGCAAGACCGCACTGACGAACTCCACATGGCACACGCATCCCCGGACCCCCTCGCCCCGCTCTGCGCGGACCGCGCCGCGCTCCTCGTGATCGATGTGCAGGAGCGGTTTGCGGGATCCATCGCCGGCTGGCCAGCGCTCCTCGAGCGCATCGCGGCGCTGTGCGAGGGCGCCCGCGCGCTCGGCCTGCCGGTCGCGGCCACGGAGCAGTACGTGAAGGGCCTCGGCCGCACGGCCGATCCGGTGAGGTCCGCACTTGGACCGGATGCGCCAGTCATCGAGAAGATGCGCTTCAGCGCCATGACTCCCGAGATCAGGAACTGGACTGACCGCACCGGTCGCAGCCAGCTCATCCTGTGCGGGATCGAGGCTCATGTGTGCGTGCTGCAGACCGCGCTCGATGCGCGTCGCGCCGGCATCTGCACGTGGCTTGCGACGGACGCCATCTCGGCCGGCCAGCCTGAGCAGATCATGCCCGCGCTGCACCGCATGGAGCGGGCCGGGTGCACCCCCACCGGCGTGGTCAGCTGCCTCTACGAGATGGCTGGATCGGCGGACAGCCCGGCCTTCAAGCCGGTCCTCAATGCAGCCAAGCGTGCGCTGTCTGCGCACTGACCTGCGGCGCGGCACCAGCCTGTGCCGCCCGAGGCGCTCCACCCACCATCGCGAGCCGCGGCCTGCGGGAGCCGCGGCGCGCCTGCAACTTAGGGCTTGGGCTGCTCGCGAGCGCTCAGGATCGCCGCGCGCATCTCCTGCGCCGCGTTCTTCAGGTCCTGCATCGCCGTGCGCACCCGCGTGCCTGCGGCCTTGTTCCCGCCGGCGGCCTTCTCGATGTCATCCTTGGCGTCGTTGACGATCTTCTGGATCTTCGCGTAGTGGTCGAGGATCATTCGTGTGGTGCTCCCGTCTGAGTTCGGATCGGCGGCCTGCCCACGCGACAAGCCAGTCCGCATCATAGGGCCAATTCCGCGCTACATTTCGTGCGCGCCCGCCCCGGGCCCCCCCTGCCGTGGCCACGCCTCCGCTCGTCGATCTCTCCACGATGGACCTCTCCCGCACGCTGCACGGGAAGGATGTCATCGACAAGTACCTGCTCCAGACCGGGCACATGCGCATGCTCGACCGCATCATCTGGCAGAGCGCCAAGGGCACCACGGTCGTGGGCGCCAAGCTCGTGCGCGACGACGAGTTCTGGGTCGATGGGCACATCCCGGGCCGCCCGCTCTTCCCCGGCGTCATGATGATCGAGAGCGCGGCGCAGCTCTGCAGCTTCCAGCACACCTGGCTCGGCCGCACCACAGGATTCATGGGGTTCACGCGCTGCGACGATGTCGTGTTCCGCGGCCAGGTGGTTCCGGGCGACGACTTCATCATGATCGCCGACGAGATCGAGTTCAACCGCCGGCGCTTCATCTGCAAGACCCAGGGATTCGTCAGCGGCAAGATGGTCTTCGAGGCGACCATCACCGGCATGGCGATCTGACGCCATGACCGCGGCGCCGCTCGTCCTCGAGCCGATCGACCATCCTCGCGCATGGGGGCGCGAGCTGTGGCTCCTCGCGGACCTTCCGGCGCACGTCTCGAGCGGCCGCTCGCGCATCGCGCACGGCACCCATGCGGCACGCACGCTCAACGACCTGCTCTCCGAGCCGCGCATGCGGAGCATGGTGCTCGGGCGCACACCGCTTGCCGCGCACGGCGGATTCCCGCTTCTCGTGAAGATCCTCGAGGCCAGCGAGGACCTCTCGGTGCAGGTCCACCCGAGCGCCGCGTATGCGGCACGGCACCCGGAGGCGCACGTCAAGAGCGAGATGTGGCTCGTGCTCGACGCCAAGCCGGGCGCGCACATCTACCGCGGCATCAGGCATGGAATCGGGCGCAGCGACCTCGAGCGCCTGATCCGGGAGGACCGCGCGCTCGATGCGATGCTCGTGATCGACGCGAAGCCCGGCGACTGCATCTACCTGCCCTCGGGGACATGCCATGCGCTCGGTGCGGGCATCCGCGTCGCCGAAGTGCAGACGCCGAGCGACACCACATTCCGCGTGTGGGACTGGGGACGCCACGATCCCAAGCGCCCTCTCCACATCGAGCAGGCGCTCGCGTGCATGAGCTTTGGCGCCGACCAGCAGCTCGACCAGGTGCCGCAGGCCGCACCGATCGAGGCCGCCGGCACGCGCATCGAGACGCTCGTTCGCACGCCGGACTTCTCCGTAGAGCGAGTCCAGGTGAGCCCGGGCGCGACCCTCCACGAGCGCGGCAGCGGCACGCCCGTCGTGTGGACGGTCATCGAGGGCCGTCTTGACCTTCCCGGCGGGGAGTCTGTGGCGGCCCCAGCCAGCATCCTCCTTCCTGCCGACCGCGCGCCGATCGCAGCGACCTCGGTGCAGGGCGCCTCCCTGCTGCAGGTGCACCTGCCTGATCCCGTGCTTGACGCTGCGCCCGCATCCCCAGCCCACCGGGCGTAGGCGGGCAACCAGGGTCCGGTTTGGCTATATTTGCCGTCCCTCCCGGATGCCCCGGGATGGCCAAATCGACCCCAGGAGAGGCTCATGCCCACGACAGGCACCGTCACCCAGATCATCGGCTCGACCTTTGACGCGCAGTTCCCCGAGGACCAGCTCCCCGAGATCTACAACGCGGTGACGATCGACTTCACGATGCTGGGTCAGAAGCAGACCCTCGTCGGAGAGGTCGCCAAGCACCTCGGCGGCGGCCAGGTCCGCTGCGTGGCGCTTGCGAGCACTGACGGCATCAAGCGTGGCGACCCGTGCGTCGACACCGGCGCGCCCGTGCGCGTGCCGGTCGGCGAGGAGGTCCTCGGCCGCGTGTTCAACCTGCTCGGCCAGCCCGTCGACGAGCGCGGTCCGGTCACCGCCAAGAAGACGGCGCCGATCCACCGCGATCCGCCCGAATTCGTCGACCTCAACCCCAAGACCGAGATCCTCCAGACCGGCATCAAGGTCGTCGACCTGCTCTGCCCCTTCGTCCGCGGCGGCAAGATCGGCCTCTTCGGCGGTGCAGGCGTCGGCAAGACCGTCGTCATCCAGGAGATGATCGCGCGCGTCGCGCGAAACTTCGGCGGCTACTCGGTGTTCGCCGGCGTCGGCGAGCGCACCCGCGAAGGCAACGACCTCTGGCTCGAGATGCAGGAGGCCGAGTACTTCGACGCGCAGGGCAAGAAGTGCCACGTGCTCGACAAGGTGGCGATGGTCTTCGGCCAGATGAACGAGCCGCCGGGCGCGCGCCTG
>JBIIIL010000089.1:0-9190 GCA_044234825.1 Phycisphaerales bacterium | reverse complement strand
AACCCGACCACGGACGACAATGACAGCAAGTTCGTCGACATCGACAACGACGGCGACCTTGACCTCGTGATCGCCGTGCTTGGCGCATCCAAGCGCATCTACGCCAACAGCGGCACGGGCACGTTCGCCCAGGTCACTGGCGCGATCACCGCCTCGACCGACTCGTCACTCGACATCAAGGTGGCCGACTTCGATGGCGACGGCCGGTATGACCTCGTGACGGCGCAAGGCGAGAGCGGGCAGTTCCAGAACCGCATCTACATCAATACCGGAGCCGTCGACACGAGAGCGCCCACGGTCGTGCGCACCGAGCAGGTCGTGCCTGGGGACACCGCGGGCATCGCGCGCCCCGTCCGCGTCGCGGTCCGCGACGCGTACACGAGCCACATGGGGTTCCACGCGCGGTCGATGACGCTGCGGCACGGCGCCGGCGGCACGGTCGACCAGAGCGTGCCCATGTCGCTCGCCGGGAATGGCATCTGGCGCGGCGTGCTGCCGGCCCGCCCCGCCGGAACGGTGGTGAGCTACTCGGTGCGTGCGGTTGATCCTGCAGGCAACGTGGCCGACGGCCCCGTGCTCACCTACACGGAGCCGGGCAGCGGCGGGAGCCCCGCTGACCTCAACGGCGACGGCGAGGTTGACGGATTCGACCTTGCGATCCTGCTCGCGGCGTACGGGTCGAGCCTGCCGGGTCCCGACATCAACCGCGACGGCATCGTCGATGGCTACGACCTTACGGCGCTGCTCGCTGCGTTCGGCTCCTGAGTGCACCCATCCCTCTCGCGCTGCGCGCGCGACCCGCGACCGCGTTCGGCCTGTGTCCATCCGTAGACTTCGCTCCCATGAGCCGATCACTCGCGATATGCCTGCTCGCTGTCCCCATCTCGCTGGCGGCATCGAGCTGCAGTGCGCCGCCGCGCCAGCCGCCGCCGCCTACCCAGTCCGGCGCACCGGCGCCCACCATTGAGGGACGCTGGACCGGCACCTTCATGACCGAGGGCGGCATCAGCGGCGGCAAGGCCCGGTGGGCAATCGATGCGCAGGGCCAGGTGCAGGGGTCGCTCACGGACACCGTGTGGCTGCGCTCGCATGGCACGCCCCGCACCGGCCTGCTCAGCGGATCATGCACCGGTGGCGTGGCGCTGATGACCGTGACCTGGAGCACCGGACAGGTGGACCGCTTCGAGGGCGTGGTCACCAGCTCCGCATTCGGCTCGATGGGCTGCAATCTCACCCAGAAGGGCTCTGACGGAAACGCCGTGCATGGCGGCGGCATGACCTTCGACCTTCACGAGGCAGGCGTGGCGGCGCAGCCTCCATTCGGCGAGCCCGCGGAGGTCACCCACCCGGACATGCTCCAGCGCTATGTGGGTCGGTGGGTCAGCACATTCTCCGAGTCCAATGGCGATGCGGGCACCGGCGCCGTGCGCATCGCTCGTGACGGCGGCCTCAGCGGATCGATGGTGAGCGATGCGTTCAGCGACCCCAGCAGCGGATTCCCCTCGCGCACCGTGACCATGACCGGGCGCGTCGACGCGGACGGCACCATCTCGATCGACATTGCCGCCGACGGCGCGACGAAGACGCTGCAGGGCAAGGGCTACTTCGAGACGCCGGACACGTGGGTGGCGAACCTCGCCGCATCCCACGAGGCGCTCGCCCAGTCGGGACCCGCCATGACCATCTCGTTCGCGCGGCAGTGACTTCCGCCGCCGCAAAGCGCGAGTCGGGCGTCGGCATCACCGTGTCGGTGCTGTCGTTCGCCAACTACGGCATCTTCTGCGTGATCGGCATCGTGCTCGCCCGGCTTCTCGCGCCGGAGGAGTACGGCCGCTACGGATCCGCGGTCGCGTTCGCGACGCTCGCCGCCACCTTCGCGACGCTTGGCCTCGAGAAGCAGGCGCTGCGGCTGCTTCCGGCGTTCGCCCTCCGCGGCGAGTGGAGCCTCCTGCGCGGCTACCTGGTCCTGTCGTTGATCGTGTGCGTCGCGCTCGGGGCGGCGATCGGGCTCGTGGCAGGCCCTGGCCTTGACGAGATCCGTCCGCCGCCCAACGCGCGAGGCGCGTTCACGGCGGTCATGATCTATCTCGTGCCGGTGACGCTGTTCTGCATGCTGGTGGAGGTGCTCACCTCGTTTGGCCGGCCGCTCGCGAGCACGGCGACATACAGGCTGGCGCTGCCGCTGTCGATCCTCGCCGCATGCGGAGCGATTGCCTGGCTCGATGACCGCGATGCGGTGCACGCGGTGCATGCCTGGGGCATCGGCTGGTGCGCAGCGCTTGCCCTGCTTGTCGCGCTCGTGTGGCGCGCGATGCCGGACGGCGTCCGCGGCGCAGCGGCGCAGCTCCGGTCACGGGCATGGATCGGCGGAGGCGTCAGCTACCTCTCGTTCAGCCTGATCATGACGGCGTTCGTGCAGGCGCCCCTCATTGTCCTGGGACTCGCGCACGAGGACCGGGCCGGCATTGGCGTGTTCACCGCGGCGATGCAGCTCGCCGGCTTCGTGACCATCATCCAGACGGCCACCACCCGCGTGTACGCGCCTCGGCTCTCTCAGCTCATCGAGGCCGGAGACACCGAGGCAGAGCGCCGCCTGATGGCCGGACGCAACGCGCTGCTGGGCGTGATGAGCATCGCCTTTGTCGCGGCGGTCGCCGTGTTCGGGCGCGAGCTGCTGTCGCTGTTCGGATCGGGCTACGAGCGCGGGGAGCGCACGCTGCTGGTGCTGTCGGCCGGCAACGCGGTCAACACGGTGCTGGGCTTTGCCCCGTGGTGGCTGCAGTTCAAGGGCCGGCACGCGCTGGTGCTGGCGGTCAGCGGCATCGGGTGCGCTGCGGCGATTGGCGGCATGTGGTGGGCCGCATCGTCGATGCACTGGGAAGCGGTGGCGTGGAGCTACTCGATCGGGCTCTCGGCCACCTTCGCGGCGCTGCACTGGAGCGTCATCCTGACGCGCCGCGCGGGCACCGCGGCCGTCACTTCGGCTGCGCAGCCTCCTCGGGGGTGACCTCGACGCGCCACAGCCGCGCGCGAAGCACCGCGCCCGGATGCAGGCCCGAGGTGCCCAGCGGACTGGTGCCCGCGACCGCGCGCGGAGTCTCGATCGTGCGCTCGACGTCGATGTACTCGCGGTCGCCCTCGCGGTCGAGCCGGTAGATCGTCATCTCGCGCAGGTCGCCCCGTGTGCCGTGCACCGAGAGCGTGCCGCCCGCAAACCAGGCATCTGCAGAATCGCCGTCGGCGGCCATGGACCACTTGCCGCCGGCCGCATCGACCGGGCGCAGCGAACCGCTTGGACCGGCAGTCGACAGGTCCGCGTTGGTCTTCACGGCCCAGACCCATGCGTTGGGATCGGTCGCCTCCGGATTGGTGCTGGCGGCGACGGTGAGCTCCATCGAGAAGGGAATGACGGACCCGTCCGTCATGTGGTCCGTGCCACTGCCGCGCCATGTGCCCTGCCATGGCCACGGGAAGGGACCGGACCTGTTCGCGACCGGCGTCGTGCCCGCACGGGCCTTCACAGGCGACTGCGCGGGGCTCCCATCAGCTGAGATCGGATTGGACGCCGTGGAGCCCGCCGCCGCTGGCTTCGTGGAGCTCCAGGGCGCGCTGCAGCCCGCGAGGCCGAGCGAGCATGAGGCGAGCGCCACGACTATGGCGAGCGATGACGTCGATGAGAGGGCATGCATCATGATCAGTGTCCCTTGGTGGAGGGGGTGTCGAGCGTGCGAAGGTATGCGACCAGGTCCCGAATCTCACGAGGGCTGAGCAGCGGTCCCATCGCCGGCATGGCGCTCGATGCGCCGTAGCCCTCGGCAACCTCGGCCTGCGGGTCGACGAGGGACTGAAGAAGGCGGGTCGGATCGAGGCGTCGCGCGACGCCATCAAGGGCAGGTCCAGCGTGGCCGCCGGTGCCCTCAAGCGCGTGGCATCGCAGGCACGACCCGGTCGAGCTGTACTGGAGCACCTGGCGGCCCGCATCGGGATCGCCTCCCTCGAGCGCGATCGCAGCCCACTGCGAAGTGAGGACGGTCGTACCCGCGGATCCTGCCTTCGGCGCCGCATCGAGCGGCTTGGCGTCCGGCAGCGGGCAGGACGACTGCGCCTTCGAGGCAAGGCCATCCACGCGCTCCGCCGCCTCGCGCACGTCAAGCCGAAGCGCTGCAGGAACGCCACTGCCGAGAGAGTCCACGAGCGCGGACAGCGTGGCGCGGGACGCATCTGCGCCCGGACCGTCGACTGCCGCCAGCGTGGCCAGCATCGCCACCGCCGCCTGCTGCTCGCGCAGCGTGCCCTCCTCGACCGCATGCGCAAGCTCGCGTGCCGCACGCGATGGATCGTGCACCGCCATCAGTCTCCGTGCTGCTGTGCGAAGCGGGTCATCAGGCGACGCAAGCGCCGCATCGATCGCCTTCGCACGAAGCGCACGAAGATGATCCGCGTCGGCGCCACTCATGTCGATGCCCGCAAGCTGGCCGAGCGCGGCGACCCGCTCGCGCACGGGCCGCGACATGTCGCATGCGACGGCCGCGCTCGCGGCAGGATCGAGGGAGATGCCCCGCAGCGACGCAAGCTCAAGCGCAGCCTGCCGAACCTCGTGGTGAGGCGACTGCGTCGCCTGCGGGAGGCGCAGCATGAGCATCTGGTCAAGCGCGGCCCCATCGCGATCGGTGGCGGCGCGCATCATCGTGTCCCGCACGTGCCCAAGCACGCGGTCACGCGGCGGCGGATCCGCGAACTCGGCGAGGGCCTCGAGCGACTCGACCTGCAGTGGCCTGGGCACCAGCGGGCTGACCGCCAGCTGCGCGAGCGCATCGGCATGCGCAGTCTCGCCGAGCGCGGCATTGGCGGCCATCACACGCCGGAGCGTCGCCGCGAGGTTCACGTCGAGCGGCACCGCGCCGATGGGTCGCTCGACAGTGCCATCCGGTCGGATCCACCCGATCGCGAGGTGGTGCCCTCCACCGCCCTGCGCATGGCGCGCCTCGATGGTGTAGCGCTTGCCGGCGACAAGCTCGACCGGTCCCGATCGCTGAGTCGGCTGCGAGTCCCACGATCCGGGGTTGACGTAGCCGCTGACGCGCGCGATCTCGCGGGGGCTGCCACCGCCGTCCTCGCCGAGCAGGAGCACGCCGTCGTCGTCGCACGCGATCATGAACTCGTACGCGCCGCTCTCGGCAGGCGTGAACGTCGTGAAGAGCCGCTGGAGGTATCTCGTCCCGGCGCCCGTGATGCCAACAGCCTCGTCAACCGTGACGGATTCGGTTGGCGCCTGCGAGAAGGCCGGCTCGCTGACCAGGCCATCGGCTCCGCGAGCCCGAGCATCCGTCTGGCGCCAGATCTGCCGAGTCCACGCAAGCCGCGTGAAGCTTCGGGACTCTGGTGCACCCCTGGCTGCTTCCGGCGCCGAGCCCGCTCCCTCCTGCGGGATCCAACGCGCGGCAAGCGCGGCGAGCGCAGGCCACTCCTCGCGAATCGGAATGTCCCAGATCGCGCGCGCGGCCTCAGCCACGATCCGTGGGTCGGGGTCGTAGAGGAAACGAGCGACGGCGCGGTCGGCGCGCTGGCGCAGCGCCAGGAGCGCACCGAGTCGCACCGCAGGGAACGGATCAGATGCGAGCGCCGCCAGCTGCACCGGGTCAGCGATGCCGGCGAGCGCGACGACGCCTGCGTGGCGGAGGAAGGCGTCGGTGTCCTCGTTCTCCCACAGCATGGCGGTGACATTGGGCACATGCTCACGCGCGGCGGGACCGATGCGCGCCAGCGCCAGGGCCGCCGACGCACGCACGCGCAGGTCCTCGTCGAGCGTGCGGGATGCGAGGTCCGCCGCAGCAGCCGAGTGCCGCGCATCGCCAAGCGCCCGGCACACCTGAGTGCGGATTTCCGGGTCAGGATCCTCGAGCAGCGCACGAAGCGGGTCGAGGGCGCCCTCCGCCGCGACAGAGGGTCCGCGGATGCCCTGCGCCTGCATGCCAAGGGCCCAGATGGCGTGGATGCGCTGGAGCAGCGCCGCGCGCAGTCCGGCATCGTCGCTGCCGCACGCCGCAGCCAGGTCGCCGCGCGCGGCAGCGTGCAGCAGCGGCGTTGCGGCATCGCCGCGTGCGACGAGCGCGAACTGCGCCTTCTGGCGCACGCGCAGGTCCGGGCTGGCCAGCAGTGCCGCAAGCGCATCCGCAGGCAGCGCCTTCAGTCCCGCATCGCCTGCCGCAAGCACCGCCTGCGCCTTCTGCGACGCCTCGCCTGCGCGCGCCGCATCGTCCGACAGCACCTGCAGCCGACCGGTGCCAGTCGAGTACCAGCCCTCGCCCCACTCGGAGATGTAGATGCGGTCATCGGGGCCGAACGCGACATCTGTGGCGAGCAGTCCCATGACGAGCGGCTCGGCATCGCGCACCGAGTATCCGGCGCCGTCTCGCTCCGCCCTGACAACGAGCACGCCGCTCTCCGGGGCGCTGCCCAGGAAGTCGCACAGCAGGAACGCACCGCGCATCTCCTCGGGAACGCCCGTGCCCGGCACGAACGCGAGTCCCGACGGGCCGCTGCTCACATGCGCAAGGGGGGGCAGAGTCCACGCCGGACGCATCCGATCGTCAGTGCGCAGGTGCCAGATGCCCTCCTGGTTCCAAGGTCCCCTCTGGTTGCGGCCCTCGAGGAACTGGGCATGCATGTCCCAGCCGCTGTCGCCCCCGGGCATCAGGTAGAGGAAGCGTGCCTTGTCGCCGCCGTCGGAGCTGTTGTCGCCGGTGAAGAGGTCGCCCCACTCGTTGAAGGCGAGCTCCTGCGGATTCCGCAGCCCGCGGCAGACCACTTCGAGCTCGCTGCCGTCAGGCCGGCAGCGGAACACCGCTCCCGAGCGCGTATCCGCAATCTCGGGCGCCCCTGGCCGCGCGATGCGGTATCCGCGGTCGCCGATGGACCAGTAGAGGCGGCCGTCCGGCCCCATGACGAGCCCGTGCATGTCATGGCCGCGCAGGGCGGTGCGGATGCCGAATCCCGTGTGCACGGGCTCATGCATGTTCGCGACGCCGTCGCCATCGGTGTCGCGGAGTCGCCACAGCGCGGGGATGCAGGTGAACCACACGTCATCGCCATCGACGAGCACGCCCGCACCGGTGCCGTCGAGCGCATCATGGAAGTCGCGGCTGAACTGCACCGTCACGTCGCCGCGGCCATCGCGATCGCGGTCCTCGATGCGACGGATGCGGTCGCTGAAGGCCTCGTAGTAGTCCATGCCGCCCTCGCGCCGGTCGGCCCACTTGCGGTAGTACGCCAGCCGGTCATCGACCGACTGCGCCCGCAGGTCATCCATCAGCCAGAACTTGCTCGAGCGGTTGTCCTCGACGCCCCGCTCCTGCCGCTCGCTTTCGGCCACCCACACGCGGCCGGAGTCGTCAAGCCAGATGGCGACCGGATCCGCGATCAGCGGCTCGCGCGCGAACAGGTCCATCCGGAACCCGTCGCGTACCGTGACCTCGGGCTCAGCCTGCGCGAGGAGCATCGCGATGGTGAGCGCGGGGACCATTCTCCGGAGGATATGGCGCCATGCGCCCTGCGCCGTACCCTCTGGGCATGACGCCTGGCGAGCTCGCCGCGGTCAGGGCGCGCGTGGCGGAGATCGGCCCGCGCATCCAGCCGCTGCTCCATCCGCATCCGCCGCTGCCTGAGCGCAACGCCTTTGCCCACATCTGGCTCGGCCTGAAGGCGACATTCGGCGAGTCATGGCGGGAGCGTGCCGACCCCGCGAGCGTGCACGCGTTTCTGGATTGGATCGAGCGCGAGCCGAATGCGGACTATGGCGAGTACCCGGGACCCGCGCGCGAGCGGATCGACGAGCCCGGACTGTTTGACGCCTCGTGAGGCACGCGGGCCGCAAAGGGGGGCTGGGCGCGCGCCCGAGTGCCTCGGTCGTCATCTTGTGAAGTCCGCATAAGTGCCCAAAACTCCAAGATTCCGCGGCAATTCGCACCCAGCGGATCCCGGTTTGAATCACATTAGAGGCTTACGGAGACACCACAGCACATGATCCGAATGCACACGCCGACCATCTCGCGAATCGCACTGGCTGCCGCATCCTGCGCAGCCCTAGCCGCGTGGACGACGACATCATCGTCGCCCACCCTCCTGATAGGCGGCGCGAGCGAGCAGGTGCAGCCCAAGGTGCACCCGCTTGCGAGCGGCGGCATCGTGATGAGCTGCTTCGACAATGCGGCAGGCGGATACGACGTGCGCGTCAATCGCTTCGATGACAGGGGTGCGCCCATGTGGGGCGCGAATGGCGTGCTGGTCGCGGACCGGTCCGTGTCGAGCACGACCGACTATGGATCGGCTGCGGCGCCGGATGGCGGCATCGTGGTGGCCTATCAGGCGACGACAGGTGCGCAGATGGCGGTGTCGCGCGTGTCAGGTGCCGGTGCGGTGCTCTGGACGACGACGCTCACGGCCACCACGGATTTCGTCGCCAACGCCAAGGTCGCCTTCGACTCCGCCGGGGAGCTCTACGTCGGGTGGCTTCAGGGCACCTCGACTCGCGTGCAGAAGGTGGCGCTGGCCGATGGCGCCACGCTGTGGGCTGCCCCGATCACGCTGAGCGAGACCAGCGCCCAGCAGCAGATGTGCGACATGCGTTCCGCGATCGATGGCACAGGTGTGGTGGTGGCGACTGTGCGCCAGACCACCTTCACCGGGCCGAAGCCCCTCCGCGCATGGCGTGTCGGCGCCGATGGCGCGATCGCCTGGGGACCCAAGAACGTGTTCACGACCGGATCGCTGCAGACGGGCAACTTCCCGCCCTTCAGCGCCGTGCCCGGCGTCGGCTACGTCTTCGGCTTCTACACGAACTCCCCACTTCAGTCGTGGATCCAGGTGCTCGACACGTCGGGCAACCCGCTCTCGAGCTTCGGCACGAACGGATTGGCGGTCACCACCACCACGACGGGATACAACCGGACCAATCCGGCGGTCGCCGTGGACCCGAGCGGCATCGTGTACGTCAACTGGTACCAGCAGGTGCCCAACACGAGCATCTACGGCTGCAGCGCCCAGGCATTCTCGGTGCCCGGCGGGCAGCGCCTGTGGGGCGACTCGGGGCTGGCGCTCTCTCCCGACGCGACCACCTACAGCATCACGCAGACGTCGGCTGCGTTCCGGCCAGGATTCGGCGTGGCGTTCGGATGGGTCAGCTCCTCGGCCT
>JBIIIL010000088.1:0-9304 GCA_044234825.1 Phycisphaerales bacterium | reverse complement strand
GCGCTCGTGGGCTGTGGCGACTCCGGTTCCCGCACCACCAAGGTCACGCCGAAGCCGCCGCCGGCCGAGAAGGTCAAGAGCCCCGATGCGGCCTTCGAGGAGGGCCACAAGCTCGAGAGCACCAGCAACGTGCCCGCGAGCGCGGTGCCTGGCACGATGGGTCCCGGTGGCAAGCCTGCGCCGAAGAAGCCCAGCTGATTCGGCGAATCTGGACAAGTCAGACATGACCCCGGGCAGAGCGGCGCGGTGCGCCCCCTGCCGACGGGGTCATGTCCTGTGAGCGCATCGGGTGATCAGAATCCGCGCGTGAAGAGCTCGCGGAGCACGGCAAGACCCTCCGTGAGCTTGGGCTTGGGGGCCGCGAAGCTCAGGCGCAGGTGCGTGTCCCGGCGGCTGAAGACTCCGCCCGGCACCACCAGCAGGCGGCGCTCCACGGCACGCTCGCAGAATTGCTGTGCGGTCATGCCGAGCCTCGGCGGCACCTCGATGAACGCGTAGAACGCGCCATGCGGCGTTGCGATGGCGGTGACGTCGCCGAGTGCCTCCATGATCATGTCGCGGCGTGACGCGTACTCGGCGACCACAGGCGAAAGATCGACGTGGAACGCCTCGGCGGCGGCGCACTGCAGCGGCGTGGGAGCGCAGATGTAGATGTGCTGCTGCAGCTTCGTCATCTGCGCGATGAGCCACGAGGGCCCCGCCGCGTACCCGAGCCGCCATCCCGTAGCCCCGTAGGTCTTGCCGAAGCCGCGGATGAGCAGCATGTCCTTGCCGTGGCGCGCCGGGCTCGGGCAGCGGCCGCCCTCGAGCGCGTCGCCAAACACGAAGCCGTCGTAGATCTCGTCCGACACGAGCATGATGCCGCGACGCGTGCACAGGTCCGCGATGTCGGCAAGCTCCTGTCCGGACAGCACAACGCCGCAGGGATTGCCTGGGCTGTCGACGATCACCATCTTGGTGCGCGGCGTCAGCACCTGCTCGATGCGCGACGCCGTCATGCGGAAGTCCGGATACGTATCGACGGGCACGGTCACCGCGCCACCGGCAAGCTTGGCGAGCTGCGGATAGAGCACGAACCACGGATCGGGGATCACGATCTCGTCCCCGGGATCCAGCAGGCACAGCGCCGCGAGCACGAGGCCGCCGCTGGTCCCGTTGGTGACCATGAGGCCGAGCCCGTCGGACTTGGACCATCCCACATCGCCGGCGAGGTGCGTCCAGATCGCGTCGTGCAGCTCAGGCACGCCCGCCGTCACCGAGTAGCCATTCCTGTTGCCCTCGATCGCGCGAATCGCAGCAGACTTGATGCGCGGATCCACCGGGAAGTCCGGCTGGCCCAAGGACAGGTTGATCGGATCCGCGATCCGCTGCCCGAGGTCGAAGATGCGCCGGATGCCCGACGCCTCGACATCAAGGGCGCGGTGGCTGAGCATGCGCTCCGACAGCGGAGCGTGTCGCGACACCTGCGTCATCGGACGCCGATCACTTCTTCTTCGCTGCGGCGCCCGCGGCCGGCTTCGCCGCCGCTGCAGCCTTGCCGCCCGCAGCAGGAGCCGCCGCACCGCCCGCTGCCGCACCGGCCTCCTCGCCCGCCTTCTTGGAGGGCTTCTTGCCAGCGCTGACCTTGATGGAGCGCACCTTCACGATGCCGAGCGCGGAGTTCTTCTCCGGGTCGAACTTCTCGACCTCCGAGAGCTTGGCGATGCGCTCGGCGCGGGTCAGCACGTTGCGGTGCTGGCTGAGGGCGCCGGACTTGGACTTGAGGCTGCGGTGGATGCTCATGGCTGGCTCTTCTGGAGCTTGGGGTAGTAGTCGCGGAAGTCGCTGTTTCCTCGGCGGAGTGCCTTCCACTGCGCGCCGACCTGCTTGATCTTCGCCTCGAGAGCCTTGATCTCCGGGCTACCTCGTCCATCGGACGGGAAACCTGGAACCACGACCACTTGGCGAAGCCGACCATTATGACCGCCCCCGACGTGCGCATCAAGCCCATTGGAGCGACAGAAATCCACCATCTCCGAGGCCCCGGCAGGGTCCGTGGTGGCCAGAATGAAGTAATTGAGTCCGGGAAGCCGCGGATCCTCGCCCGTAAAGGGGGTCAAACCGGGGGCGGCACCGGCATCAGGCATGGCTATACCGCCAACCAAAGGCACCGCGGATGGGGAGTCGCCAAGGGGACCGCCGGCCACCGATGCAGCAAGCGGATCCACCAGCTGCGGCGGAGGCGCCTGCATGGACTCGCGCTCTCCCGCACGCTTGCCGACCCCGTAGCCCACCATGTAGGCCACCGTGATGAGGCCCACCGAGGCAGAGAGCGCGAGCGCAATCACCCCCGTCGGCAGGCGCACCGATCCGCGTCCAGGCACGGACGGCGCGGAATCGCGCACGGCTCGGCGCATCTCGTAGAGCGTGGGCGCTCCCCTTCTCATGGCACGGATCCTAGCGGTCCCGCGCTGCACCCGATCACGCTTGCCATCGCCATGCCGCCCGCATGCGAGATGGACACCAGCCACACCCCGATGTCCCGCTCTGCGGCAAGTTCGCGTGCTCGGCCATGCAGATGCAGCACAGGCGCACCGCTGGGCTCCAGCCGCGTCTCGACGTCAGTCCAGGCGATGCCGCTTCTCCATCCCGTCCCGAGCGCCTTGAGCGCAGCCTCCTTGACGGCAAACCGCGCCGCAAGCCGCTCCGCGCGGCGCGCAGGCGTCGATTCGCAGTCCCCTCGCTCATGCACCGTGAACACGCGGTCGAGGAACCGCTCGCCATGGTCCGCCATCATGCGCTCGATGCGCGCGACGTCCACGAGGTCTATGCCGTGTGCGCGAGGGCTCATGCCGATCGCTCCCCGCCGCGATCGACCGCGAATGCCGTGGGCGCCTGGCGTGCCCGCGAAGGATCGCCAAGCGGGTCGGAGGTTCCGGTCCATCGCGCGAGCGTGCATGCGAGCCCTGCACGCGGGTCCGCCCACTGCCGCGCGTCCGCGCAGCACGGCGGCGAGGCTCCGCCCAGCGCGAGGGCCGCGGCAAGCGCTGCAAGGTCAAGCCGTGCGCCGGCAGGCTCTCCCGGCGGCCCCCGCATGCCGCTCGACAGAAGGTCGACGATGCGCGCGGCGGCCACTCGGCGCCCAAGCATCGCGGCATGCAGCGCAGGCTCCGTGCCCGCCGCGATGAGGGCCGCGGGGTCGACGCCCGTCCCGACAAGCTCCTGCGGCACGTCGAGCGCATCGGCCTCGCTACCGAGGCGCACCGTGAAGTCGGCGATCCGAACGCCGTGGCGATCTGCAGCAACCGCCACGGCCTGCCACGACTCGGCTGGCATCCCGATGGGGAGGCACACGCATACCACGCAACGTCCGAGGTCAGCCGCCAGCCCGCAGGCGCCATCGAGCGCCGCCATCGCCCGGTCGATGTGGGCAGGATCCGCGAAGTGCGCCGGCGGGATCCACAGGTCCACCCCGCCGCACGCCACGCCGATTCGCGAGAGCGCGCTGCGCAGCCCGCGGCGATCGCCGGCGTCCAGCTCACGCGGCCTCATGCCGGGCTGAGTCGCGGAAAGCTGCACGGCCCGGTATCCCATCGATGCCGCAGCCGAGATGCTCTCGCGCGGATCCGCGCCGAGGGGCTCGATCGTCGCGGCGAGCGGAGGGAGCGCCTCTGTGAGCGAAGCGATCATGCGCGAAGCCTATCCTCGCGAGAGCATGCGCCCACGCCGAGCTGGCCCCGACCCGCTACCGCGCAAGTCGCCCGCGCAGCGTGCGCGCGCCCGTGCGCTGCTTGCGGCCCTGCGCACGAGATACCCCGATGCGCACTGCGAGCTCACGTGGACCGCACCGCACGAGCTGCTGGTGGCCACCATCCTGTCGGCGCAGTCCACCGATGTGGGCGTCAATCGAGCCACTCCGGGCCTCTTCCGCGCGTTCCCCGCACCCGCGGACTATGCGCGCGCGGGCGCCGAAGGGATCGCGCCCCACATCCGGTCGCTCAACTTCTGGAGGATGAAGGCGCGCGCCGTCGCCGAGTCCATGGCTGCGCTGGTCGATCGGCATGGCGGCGAGGTGCCGCAGTCGATGGAGGCGCTGACGGCGCTGCGTGGCGTCGCCCGCAAGACCGCGAACGTGGTGCTCGGGAACGTGTTCGGCATCAATGAAGGCGTTGTCGTCGACACGCATGTCGGCCGGCTCTCGCGCCGGCTCGGGCTGTCGCGGCACGATGACCCGGCTCGCGTCGAGCGTGACCTGATGGCTCTCTTCCCACAGGAGTGCTGGTGCGAGCTCTCGCACCTGCTCATCTTCCACGGCCGGCGCGTCTGCAAGGCGCGCGGCGGAACCTGCGCCGACGACGCTATCTGCCGGCGGTTCTGCTCGGAGGCTGCGCCGAAGGCGGCGCGCCGCGCGAGGGCTGCGACTGCGGCAGCTGCGGAAGCTCGGTCGCCGCATCAACGGGCTTCCACTCGACCACGCCCATCCCCCCGAAGACGCTGACGAACCCTGCGCTGTTGCCCACCCTCCGCGGGAAGATGTGCATCACCGGACCCTGCATCCGGATCCTCGCGACGCGGCGCAGGCCGTCGACGCTCGGCCGCCACACGTCGATGCCATCGTCGTGACCGATCCACAGGTCGCCGTCCACGCTCTCGAGCGTCCGCGCCATCGATCCCTGCGGCATGCCAAGCTCGCGGTCCGTCCCTGATGGCGGGCTCACGATCACGCGATGCCCCTGATCGACGGTCAGCGGATCCCCATCAGTTCCCTCGATGCGAGCCGTGCCGAACGGCCCGCTCACCTCGGACTTCGGGATCGACACGACCCTCAGCTCGCGAGGCGTGAGTTCGCACTCAGCGCCCATCGTGTAGACCCACATGCCCTCATCGCTGCCGGCCATGATGCGCCGCTGGTCGCCGTATGCCGTGTCGAGGCGCCCGGGCTCCCGCACAGCCGAGTAGAACTGGTCCGACGCGCCGCGGTCGTCCGCATCGAGCCGGTACAGGCTGCGCCCGAAGGTTCCTGCGATCGCGAAGGAGTTCGGCGCGACCATGTCGACGTCGAGCGCGCCGCGCACGGCGATGGTGCGGTGATCCTCGAGCGCGACCGCACCACCCTCACCGGAGGCGATCCTCCACGTCTCGATCGCCGCAGGCCCCACCGCCCAGAGCCGCCCGTCCAGCACGCGCACGCGGCGCACCTCTCCAGGCACCGCGGCTGCCGCGAGGTCGTGCAGCGCCGCATCCTTGATGCCCACCCGGGCCACATTCGACTGCTGCAGCACGAAGGCGAGCGAGCCCTCAGGACCGATGCCCTCGGGCATCGGCTGCAGGTCGGTGGCCAGGCCCACCACGGACCCGTCATCGATCAGCACGACATCCTTGCCGCACGTGGCGGCCAGGCCCTTGGCGGTGCGGACCACACGGCCGTAGCGCTGAGGCGTCGCCACGAAACGCTCACCCGTATCGAGCCTGACGATGCCGCCGAGGCCGCTCGCGAAGAGTCCCCCATCAGCCACGCTGAGCTCCTCGGGGCGAAGGCCGAGATCCCGCTCGAGCATGAGCTCCGTCACCACGTGCTTGCGCTCGCTCGACCGGTCGATCCTCACCACGGCGGTCCGGTCGAGGACCGCGACGATGTCGCCGCGGTAATCGACCATGTCGACCAGAGCGCCGGATCGGCCCAGCGGCAGCGCTCGGACCCGGTCAACCACCTGCGATGCGTCGCGCGACGACACCACCAGCAGCTCGGGCCCGAGACTCTGGTACCAGCGTCCGTCGACCACGATCGTCCGCCAGTGCGTCCCGCCCTCGACGTCGGTGACCTGGAGCTCCCGAGGCCGCCGGTCCGTCCGGTCCACCGGGGTGTAGGTGGTGTCGCACGCCGCACAGACCAGCGCCATGAGCGGACAGGCCGCCCTCGCCAATCGCGGCAGTTGCAGAATCGCACTCATCCCCCGATCGTAGCTCGGCGCGGCTACCCTCCCGCCATGGCCACCGGCGAACGAATCGCCCTGCTCCAGAAGATGCTCGACGCGGAGCCGAAGGATGCCTTCTGCCTGTACAGCATGGGCCAGGAGCATGCCAAGCACGGTGCGCTGCTTGAGGCCGTGCAGTGGTACGACCGCACGCTCGAGGCCGATCCTGACTACTGCTACGCGTACTTCCACAAGGCGCGGGCGCTTGAGCAGCTCGGCAAGGCCGACGAGGCGGCTGCAACGCTTCGGACGGGTCTCGCGCATGCGCGCGCATGCGGGGACTCGCACGCCGCGTCGGAGATCGCGAGCTATCTCGACACGCTGTCGTGACGCCGGCGGGTGCGCGACCGATGCATGATCACGGCTAGCATGGAGACGGCGACATGAACACACGCGAGCCTTCGCCATTCCGGCCTGCCTGCTGCGCTGCGGGCGCGTGCGCAGTGGCGCTTGCGGCGCTCTGCGGATGCGGCAGCCAGAACTCCACGAACACCCTCATCGGCGCGGGCGACCAGCCGTTGCCTGGGCTCGCCGCGAATCCGCCATCGTCCATTCCTGCGCAGGCCAGCCCGTCGATCGCCGGGCTTGATCGGCGCAACTGGCCCGTCACTGCCGTTGAGGTGCCGCGCGGTCAGGTCGAGGTGCAGCCCACCTACTCGGAGAACCTCTATCTCGCCCAAGGATCGTCGCGGGATCTTGGCAGCTACCCCACCCCGGCGACAGCGCTCGAGGGTCGATCCGATGGGCTGTCGCTGCTTGCCGAGGCAGGCGCGCAGCCCGTGTGGTCTGCGGGCTGGGTGATGGTGGGTGGCCCGATCCGCATGGCCATTGGCGAGCCGCCGTGGTCCGTGCAGCGCAATCCCAGATCCGATTTCGCGCTCGACAACCCACGCATGGCGCGAGAGCGTTCGACCATGTGGGACTGGGTCTCTGCCGATGCGGCCACGGGGGCCTCTGCACCCATGATGCCCTTGGGCGCCCCTGCGGTGGGCATCACGCGCGACGTGGCGCCACGCGCCCCGATCTCCCACACGCCCGTGCCGGCCCGCGCGGAGCCCTAGGGCCCACACAACCACGGCATTGACCATGACGCACGAGGGACTTCCGACCGGCTACCCGTTCCAGAGAGACTGGGAAGTGACTCCTCGCGAACTCAAGAGGATGATGGACTCTGGATCCGCTCCGGTGCTGATCGACTGCAGGACCGCAGCGGAACGGGACATCGCCGTGATCGCCGGTTCCGAGCATGTGCCGATGGCGGAGCTCGCGGCTCGCCTGGGCGAGCTCCGCAAGTGGGAGGATGAGCCCATCGTGGTGCACTGCCACCATGGCGCGAGGAGCCTGCGCGTCACCGCGGCGCTGCGCGAGTCTGGTTTCAGCGATGTGCGCAGCCTCGCCGGCGGCATCCACCTGTGGTCTGCGGACATCGACCCTTCGGTCCCGATGTACTGATGCGGGCGGGGCCGGCCACGCGTCACGCCGGTCCGTGGGGTGGCACGACGACGGCGACCCGATAGACTCGGAGGGACCGCGCGGGCGTAGCTCAGTGGTAGAGCGTCAGCCTTCCAAGCTGAATGTCGTGGGTTCAAGTCCCATCGCCCGCTATCCGAGTCCGTGTTCCCCACTCCAGAACCAGATCGGCTCGCAGCGAGGTCGGCGACGACAGGCGTGTGTCGCCCAAAGTGCATCATCGTCATCGGACCCGAGAGCAGTGGCAGCAAGCTCGCCGCCAAGGTGTGCGCCCACGCCCTCGGACTTCATGCATTCGGAACATGGAACGCTGTCGGCTGGACCGACGGGTGCAAGTCGGGCCACCGCGTATGCCACCGATCGCTCCCCTACGGGACGGGGGCCCAGTTCCCCGACCTCGGGTCGATGATCGCCGAGCACCGCGATCGATACGACATCCGCTTCATCCTCACTACGCGCGACCGGACCCTGTCGGAGCTGTCCCGCCGCGCGCGATTCGGCAAGTCGGCGCACCAGGTGAGCCATGAGAGCGATCGTGCGACGACGATCGTCAAGTCGATCCTCCGATCGGAGTGGCCGAGCTTCCTGTGGTCCTACGAGACGTTCATGATGCTCGGGAAGGACTACCTGGACCTCCTGTACCGCTTCCTCGGGACCGACTCGGACTTCGTGCCGGAGCTCCGTGACGGAAACGCCGAGCGACTGCGCCACGGCCTCGCCTGACGTCACCGCATGACGGTCGTCGATCGACCACTCAGCAACGCATGCGAGGCATTCGCCCAACGTGCACCGGTCCGGCGATTCGCGGGCGACCTCCGAAGCCCGATCCGCCGTGCCGGGAGGCATGATCGACCGAGCGTGCGGATCGCGGTGGAGCCGGAGCCAGCCGCCGCGGCACCGTGTCGACGGGTCATGACACCACGCAGCGACGCCGGTCCGGAGGCAAGCGTCGCTGACTCACGCCCCATCCCCCGCTGCTCGAGTCCCGCCCGCAGGGCCGATGACCTATCCAGATCGATCAGGTAACGTTTTCGGCTGTGGCGGAGCAGCAGACCGATTACCGAGACCTCACGATTGGCGAGCTCATGGAGCCGGTCCACGCGACGTTCCCGCCGTCGATGACCGTGACGCAGACGATCGAGGCGATCCGGGAGATCGTCAAGACCACCTTCGTGACCTACGGGTTCGTCGTCGACGACGCGGGCAGGCTGCTCGGGGTGCTCACGATGCGCGACCTGATGCTTGCGCATGCCACGCGCACGATCGACACGGTGATGATCGCCAATCCGTTCTTCCTGCGCTCCGAAGCGCTGCTGATGGACGCGATGCGCGAGGTGCTGCACAAGCACTACCCGATCTACCCGGTGTGCGACGCCACAGGGCGACTGGTGGGACTCATTCGCGGCACCGCCATGTTCGAGAAGCAGGCGATCGAGATCAGTGCGCAGGCAGGCTCGATGGTCGGCGTGACCAAGGAGGAAGGGCTCTCGACGCCGTGGTGGCGCAGCCTGCTGCTGCGCCATCCGTGGCTGCAGCTCAACCTGCTCACCGCGTTCGTGGCGGCTGCCGTGGTCGCGATGTTCCAGACGACGCTTGACCGGCTCGTCATTCTTGCGGTGTTCCTGCCGGTGCTGGCGGGACAGTCCGGCAACACGGGCTGCCAGGCGCTCGCGGTGGCGCTGCGCGGCATGACGCTGGGCGAGCTGAAGCCGGGACGCGAGCGCGCGCTCGTCGTGAAGGAAGCGCTTCTGGGTCTGCTCAACGGCGCGCTTGTCGGGCTGTCGGCAGGCATCGGCATGTACATCTTCGCGGGCATGCAGGCCAAGCCCGAGGACCCCTACGTGATGTGGTCGGCAGACCACGCGCTGGTGCTTGCGACC
>JBIIIL010000087.1:0-9378 GCA_044234825.1 Phycisphaerales bacterium | reverse complement strand
CGCAGTCGCATGCTGGTGCTCCCTGACCAGCTGACGTGCGCCGTGGGACCGCTTGCGCGCACGGCGCCCGGCGCGCATGAGGTCGTGCTGGTGGAGAGCAGGGAATGGCTGTCGCGCCGGCCGTACCACGTGCAGCGCGTGGCGCTGATCCTGGCGCACCTTCGGTGCTTTGCGCGCGAGATGGAAGCTGCAGGGCACCGCGTCACGCTCCTCCAGGGCGATGCGCCGATGGTCGACCTCGTCCGCGCGCATGCGCACTCGGCGGGCGGGGGACGCATGGCCGCGATGGAACCTGCGGAGCACGAGATGCGCGCCGAGTTCGCTCCACTTGTGCGCGAGGGAGCGCTTGAGTGGGTGCCCAACGAGATGTTCCTCACGACCCGCGAGGAGTTTCTCGCAAGCGCAGGTCGCCCGTGGAAGATGGACTCGTTCTACCGTGCCGTGCGGAAGCGGACGGGGATTCTCATGGACGAGCACGGCGCGCCGCAAGGCGGCAAGCTCTCGTTCGACTCGGAGAACCGCAAGCCATGGAAGGGCGTGCCATGCGCGCCTGCGCCGCCGCGCTTCGGCAGTCCGCGAGATGCGCTCTCTCGCGACGTGCGCAAGTCGGTCGCGGCGGATGTGGCTGCTCGCTTTGCCGCCCATCCCGGCACCCTCGACCTTGATGCGCTGCCGGTGACTGCGGGCGAGGTGCAGGAGCTGTGGACATGGGCACAGCGAGATTGCCTCCCGCACTTCGGTCCATGGGAAGATGCCATGAGCACCAGGAGCCGCGGCCTCTTCCACACCCGGATCTCGCCGCTCCTGAACGTCGGGCGCATCCTCGCGCGCACGCTCGTCGACGATGCCCTCGAGCTGGAGCTGCCGCTTCAGAGCGCGGAGGGGTTCGTGCGGCAGGTGATCGGCTGGCGCGAGTTCGTCCGGCACGTGCACCGCGAGAGCGACGGGTTCCGTGCCGGCGAGTTCCGGCGCGACGGCGATCCTGCCCGGACGCCCGGAGATGGCGGGTACGCACGATGGTCAGGAGCATCGTGGCGACCGCATGCGGCCGTGCCGGACGGCGTGGACGGCGGCGCCCGTCCCGCTGCATTCGGCCAGGACACGCCGATTCCTCCGGCCTACTGGGGAGCCGCCTCGGGCATGCGCTGCCTCGACAGCGTGGTGAGCGACGTGTGGGCAGAGTCGTGGAGCCATCACATCACCCGGCTGATGGTGCTTGGCAACATCGCGACGCTGCTCGACGTGTCCCCTCGGGAGCTGGCGGACTGGTTCTGGGTCGCCTACGCGGATGCGTGGGACTGGGTCGTCGAGCCGAACGTCATCGGGATGGCGACATTCGGCGCTGGGGGCATCATGACCACCAAGCCCTATGTCTGCGGAGGCGCCTACATCGGTCGCATGAGCGACTACTGCCGCGGATGCGCATTCGACCCCGCGTCCGACTGCCCCGTGACAAGCCTCTACTGGGCCTACCTCGAGCGTCACGAGCAGCACCTCGACTCCAACCCGCGCATGTGGGTGGTGCTCAAGTCGATGCGGGCACGGCCGCAGGATCGGCGCAGCGCCGATGCAGCGCGCTTCCTGGCCGTACGCGACCTGCTTGTGCACGGCAAGCGCCTCGACGCCCCTCCCGGCGTATCGTGAGTCCCTGATGACACGATCGACGCTGGAGCCTCCGCCCGACTTCGTGGCCGAGTCGACGATGCCCGCACCTCGAAGCATGCTCGCGCAGTGGCA
This sequence comes from Phycisphaerales bacterium, assembly GCA_044234825.1. Lineage (GTDB taxonomy): Bacteria > Planctomycetota > Phycisphaerae > Phycisphaerales > SM1A02 > ZLKRG44. The sequence continues at coordinate 7,641 of JBIIIL010000087.1, read as the reverse complement.
CTTCGCGGAAGGGGCGCTCCAGCGGTTGCTGCCGCCATGGCAGTCCGTGGATGTCGAGTCCGCGGAGCCTCTCGCCGAAGGCTCGCGCACGGTGCTCAGGCTTGCCGCAGGGCCGGTTCGGGCTCGTTGGGTTGCCGTGCATGAGCAGGTTCGTCCGGGCCATGGATTCACGGACCGCGCCGAACGAAGCCCCTTCGCACGGTGGAGGCACGAGCACCTGTTCCTCGACCGCGCCGACCCGTCGCAAAGCCAGCTTGTCGATCGCATCCGCTACGCGCTGCCGTGGCCGGCGCGCATCCCGCCCGTGAGCCTGGTTGCGGGCCCGCTGGCGCGCGCGCAGCTGGCCCGGATGTTCGCCTTCCGGCATGCCCGAACATCCCGCGACGTGCGCCGCCACATGGAGCATCGCGCCCGCTGCGGCGACCGTCCGCTGACCGTCGCCATCACAGGCGCGACTGGCCTGGTGGGAACTGCGCTGTGCGCATTCCTGCAGACGGGCGGGCATCATGTGATTCGGCTCGTGCGGGGCGGCCGCGCGGCGGCACGTCACGCACAGGCGGCCTCGGCAGGTTCGGTGCCAGTCGCTCCCGGAGCGGCGCGGGAGGTTGTGTGGAATCCTGAGGGCGACTGGGACGCTTCGGCACTTTCAGGCATCGATGCTGTGGTGCATCTGGCGGGAGAGAGCATCGCCGCCGGCCGCTGGAGCGCAGCGCGCAAGGAGGCCATCCTGCGCAGCCGAGAGCAAGGCACGCGGAATCTCGTGCGCGCGCTGGCAGCACTTTCGCGGCCGCCCCAGGTGCTCGTGAGCGCGTCGGGAGTCGGCTACTACGGGCACAGCGATGCGCGGCACATCGATGAGTCGGGTTCCCCCGGAACCGGATTCCTCGCCGATGTGGCGCAGCGGTGGGAGCGCGCCGCGGACCTGCCCGCATCCTGCCCCATGCGAGTCGTGCGCCTGCGCATCGGCGTGGTCGTGAGTGCGCGGGGAGGTGTCGTCGGCACGCTGCGGACGCCCTTCAGTCTTGGCGCTGGAGGTCCGGTCGGTTCTGGTCGGCAGGGGATGTCGTGGATCTCGCTCGATGACTTGCTTGCGGCGATCCTTCATGTGATCGGCACTCCGGCCCTGAGCGGCCCGGTCAACGCCGTCGCTCCACATCCGGTCACGCAGCGCGAGTTCGCCAAGGCGCTCGGGCGCGCGATGCGCCGGCCGGCGTTCGCGCCGCTTCCCGCATTCGCCGTGAAGACGGTCTTTGGGGAGATGGGCCGAGAGCTGCTCCTCTCGGGCCAGTTTGCGGTGCCTTCGGCGCTGCTCGCGGCGGGGTTCAGGTTCGACAGCCCGCGCATCGACGAGGCCATGTCCTTCGAGTTTGGTCGCTTTGCCGTGCGGGGCATCACTGCATGAGCGATGCGCCCTCGATCGTGTGGTTCCGGCAGGACCTGCGGCTCGACGACAATCCGGCCCTCCGCGACGCCGCACGCGACGGGAGGGCAGTGGTGGCCCTCTGGATCTGGCATCCGGATGACGAGCGACTGTGGACGCCAGGAGGCGCTGCCCGGTGGTGGCTCCACCACTCGGTGAACGCGCTTGCCTCCGATCTGGCTGGCCTGGGCGTTCGGCTCATCGTGCGAGCCGGCGATCCGGCCGCCGAGTTGGTGGACGTGGCGCGCGCCACTGGTGCGCGCAGCGTGCATGCCGCGCGTCGATACGAGCCATGGGCTGGCGCGCAGGAGCGGAGAGTGGCCGATGCGCTCGCCGGGCGGGACATCTCGTGCACGTTCCATGCCGGCCTGCTGCTGCACGACCCCTCATCCATCCGAACTGGATCAGGCGTGCCCTACAAGGTCTACACGCCATTCAGCAAGGCCTTTGCGGCGCGAGTTCCGGTGGAGCCGTGCATCGCCCGGCCATCATCGCTTCAAGCAGCGGATGTCTCTAAGGTGCGCAGCGAGTCACTGGACAGGCTCGGCCTGCTGCCCCGCATCCGCTGGGACGAGGCCATGGCGAAGGTATGGGTGCCTGGCGAGGCCGGTGCGCGCGCGAGGCTGGAGGCGTTCTCGCCGCTGCGATCTGCGGGAGCAGCGCCGGTCGCTCGGTACTCCACGGGCCGCGACGAGCCAGGCTCGGCCGGCACCTCCATGCTGAGTCCGCACCTGCACTGGGGCGAGATCTCGCCGCGCCGCGTGTGGCACACGGTGGACCGCGCGCTCGCCGCGTCGGCGTCTGCGGGCGGTGCAGCGGCCGGGCTCGCCTCCAACGCCGCCAAGTTCAAGGCGGAGATCGTGTGGCGGGAGTTTGCCTACCACGTGCTCGCCAACTTCCCCGCAACATCGGATGCGCCCTTGCGCCCTGAGTTCGCGAAGTTCCCGTGGTCCGACGATGCTGCGCTGCGCCGCGCATGGCAGCGCGGCCGCACCGGCTATCCGCTCGTGGATGCTGGCATGCGGCAGCTGTGGGTCACAGGCTGGATGCACAACCGCGTGCGCATGAGCGTGTCGAGCTTCCTGGTGAAGCACCTTCTGCAGCACTGGATTCACGGTGCGCACTGGTTCTGGGACACCCTGCTTGACGCTGACCTCGCAAGCAACTCCCTCGGCTGGCAGTGGAGCGCAGGATGCGGCGCGGACGCTGCGCCGTACTTCCGGATCTTCAACCCGGTGCTGCAGGGCGAGAAGTTCGATCCCGAGGGCGAGTACGTCCGTCGCTGGGTGCCAGAGCTGGCGTCAGTGCCGTCCAAGTGGATCCACCGCGTGTGGGAGGCGCCATCTGATGTGCTCGCGCGGGCCGGTGTCACGCTCGGCGTCGACTACCCGCGCCCGATCGTGGATCACGCGCAGGCGAGGGCGCGTGCGCTCAAGGCGCTCACCGCGGTGTCGAAGCCGGCATCTCCGGAGTAGCGGGAGTGGCGCGGCGCGCGCGGATCTCGCGCCACCACGGCAGAACTGCGGGGACGACCAGCACCCCGAGGCATATCCACGTGGTGCCCACGATCCATGGTCCGCCTCCAAGAAGCGCACCCGCCATCGCCGCACCCGGGCCCGCGACGTACCCGACACCGATCAGCGCCTCGTGGGTGCCGCCCGCATCGACTCCCGCGCTGCCGACGCGCAGCGCGTAGTAGAGCGCTGCGTAGTAGATGACGCCGTGGCCGATCCCGAAGAGCGAAAGCCCCACAGTGACGGACCACAGCGCGGGTGCAGCGACCACGAGCGCGAATCCGCTGGCAAGCAGGGCGCCGCCCACGAAGAGGCTTGACCACCGGCCGTGCCAGAAGGCGACGTGCGCCAGCATCGCGACCGCGCCGAGCCGCACGATGAGCCATGTCGCCGTGAGGGGAGTCTGCGCCGCGGGCGCGACGTCGATCGATGTCAGCACGTACGGAAGAACGGGGCTCAGTGCACCCACGAGCAGGTACGACGCCGGAAGCAGCACCCGTGCGCTCGCGAGCTGCGCGCGATACCCCGGCGGCACGGGCGCGTGCTCATCGACGTGAGCGCCCGGCATGCGCGGAACCCACGGAAGCGCCAGCATGCTGACCAGGCTCAGCGGGCCGACGGCAAACACGGCAAAGCGCGCATCGAGGGCGTCGCCGGCGCCGTGCCGCATGAGGGGCGCCATCAGCAGGAGCGCAGCGCTCACGGCCGCCATCCACACGATGCACCATCGCCCGATCGCCCGCCGCATCCCATCGCCGCTGCGGCCACCGCTGACGTAGGACTCCACGATCGGCCAGAGGAGCGCACCGGTCGCGCTCGTCACAAGGACCGTCAGCACGATCCCCACCGACCCGATCCCGATGTACACGAGCGGGCTGGCGGCTGCCTGAAGCAGGAGCAGCGCGACGAGGAGGCTCCGGGGACTCATGCGCCGGGACAGCGTCCTCACGGTTCGGCCTGACGCGAGCGCGGCGATCGTGTACACGCCGCCTGAAGCGAGGAAGAGCATCGTGGTCTCCACCTCGGAGAACTTGAGGTCGCGCTGAGTGACGAAGCCGAGGCCGTTCCAGAGAACCCCGGTACCGATGGAGTTGAGGAAGGTGATCCACCAGATCGCCACCTCCGTTCGGCCATGGGAGCGCGGTTCTGAACTCGTCGCGGATTTGTGGGCGGGCGTATGGGACATGGTCGGAGGGCTGTGAAGTCCGGTAGTATGCCCGCACACTGGTCCTCGTAGCTCAACTGGATAGAGCGCTGCCCTCCGAAGGCAGAGGTTGCGCGTTCGAATCGCGCCGAGGACGATTTTTAACCGGTCTGGGGAAAGTTGAAATCTAGGATGTGCATGTCGGGAGGGCTAGGGATGGACCTAGCACCGGCCGACAACGGTTAGGAGCCGATGGGAATGCCGCGCAACGCGAGTTGTGGCCAATCACGGTCCGTCGCCAACGTCCTGATTGGGGCGGCGCTGTGCACGTCGATCCCGCCGCCGGCATGGGCCCAGGACACCGATCCGGTGGCCGTGCTCTCAAACCCGACGCGCATGGGCAACCAGCGCTTCGGCAACGCATTCTGGTTCGGGATCGTGGGCAGTCCCGGAAGCGGTGGCGCCACGCAGTCGGTCCTCGCCGCCGGCAGTCCGTGGGCCGATGTCATGCTGCCGGGCGGCACAACTGCCCTCGCCAAGGCAGGGTGCGTCACGATGTTCCGGCAGTTCTCCTTCGGATGGCTGCCGATGCGCGCGAACCTCGGCGTCAATCTCGCGGCGCCGGTGCCTGTGGCCAATGGCAACTTCGGACTGTGCCTCTCGATGTCGGGATCGTTCCTCGTGGTGGGTGCCCCGGGCATGGGTTCGCCCATCAGCTCGGGCAGGGCATTCCTCTACGAGTGGTCGGGGGACTCCGAGTGCACGCCGGGCGACACCTCCGAGTGGTGCCTGAGGGCCGAGCTGAGCAACGCCGCCTTGCCGGGAACGGGCGATCCGCCGGCCGCGGTCGATCTCTTCGGTTCGGCGGTGGCCAACCTCGGCTCCATCATCGCGGTCGCCGCCCCCAACAACGATGTGCGCTATCCGAGCGTGCAGTTTCCCGGCCAGACCGTCAACGTGATTGACTGCGGATCGGTCACGCTGTTTGCGCCATGGACGGATCCGGAGACGGGACGAGTCGTGTGGCGGCCGTTCGCCTTCCTTGCACCTCCAGTGCTCAGTGCGTCGGGCCAGCCTGACTCGTCGATCGATCCCTCGACGCTGTCGTCGAGCTTCTTCGGCGCGTCGCTCGCCATGAACGGCTCGACGCTCGTGGTGGGGTCAAAGCGCACCACCGTGACGCAGGCCGCGCAGGGCGCGGCGTACCTGTACGAGTTCGATCCGGTCGCGCTCTCGGTCACCTATCGGCAGCGACTCCATGCACCGACTTCGCTCGCCCAGGCGAACGAGCAGCTGGGCTCCTCGGTGTCCTCAGAGGGCGGCCGCATCGTGGCGGGCGCGCCGAACCGCTCGGGCGGGACTGCGCTCAGCAATCAGGGTGCGGCATACGTCTTCGAGCGGGAGCCCGCAGGCACCGGGCCATTCGTGTTCCGGTCGCAGCTGCGCGCATCCGACGGTCAGGCGGGGGACTTCTTCGGGTCCTCGGTGTCGGTGCGCGACACGCGGATCGTCGTGGGAGCGCCTGGAAAGGACTTCGGGGCTGATGTCGACCGCGGAAGCGCCTACCTGTTCGCGCAGCAGGATGCGGCCTGCAACACATGGACGCAGGTCCTGCGCCTCTCGCCCACGCTCGGTTCGTCAGCTCAGTTCGGGGCCCATGTTGGCGTGTCGTCCTCCGAGCTCTTCGCAGCGAGCGCTCCTGGGGCCACGAGTCCGCTCGGGCCGGGACAGGGCATCGTGATGATGTACGAGCGGGAGCTGGTGGGCTGCCCGCAGGACCTCAACGGCGATGGCACGACCGATGGGCTCGACCTGGGCCTCCTGCTTGCCTCGTGGGGTCCCGCCTCGGGATCGGGGTACTACGCGGACTTCAACGGGGATGCGATGGTCGACGGGTTTGACCTGACCGCGGTGCTCGCCACGTGGGGACCGTGCAGCTGCGCGCCTTCGCCGTAGCCTGCGCGCGTGAAGATCAGCGATTTCCAGAGGCTCATTCGGGACCGGTACCACGCCACGGACAGTGCACGCGGCGCGTCAAGGACCTTCGTGTGGTTCGCCGAGGAGGTCGGCGAGCTTGCGCATGCGATCGGCAAGCATGACCGGGGCGATGCGGATCGCGACAACCTCGAGGAGGAGTTCGCCGACGTGCTGGCGTGGCTCTCGACGATGGCCAACATCTGCGAGGTCGACCTTGAGCGGGCGATCTCGCGCAAGTACCTCGATGGCGGCGGCCCCAAGGGCGTGAAGTGAGCGGTCCGGCGTCCAGCGCGGTGTCGCCTGCGGAGACGGCCGTGCGCTGCGGCGTCTGCGCGATCCATGCGTCAGCGGGTGGCCCGCCCCTCATGGCGTGGACTGACGGCATGTGGATAGTGAGGCATCATGCGCACCCTGCGCCGCTTGCAGGCTGGTTCCTCCTCGACTCGGTCCGTTGCGTGCGCGGTCCAGCTGACTTCAGCGATGCCGAGGTCGCGACGTTCGGCCCGGCGCTCCGCATGGTGACGCGGGCGGTCCGCGAGGCATGCGGCGTGCCCCGCACGTACACGCTCATGTTCGGAGAGGGCGCGCCGCACCTTCATGCGCACATCATCCCGCGTGATCCCGCAGATCCGGCATCCCGCGCGTGGGCCGTCGCCGACCTCTACCGCGATGCGGAGCGCGGCCTGCGTGCGCCCGCATCCGAGCGCGATGTCGATGCGGTGGTGGAGCGCGTGCGCTCAATCCTCGGCAGGCCGTGAGGCGGCACGCGCGGCAGCCTCCGCGGCTGCGCATCCCGCGACGTATCCGGACGCCCACGCCCACTGGAAGTTGAACCCGCCGATCCTGCCGTCCACGTCGCAGATCTCGCCGGCGAAGTGAAGGCCGGGCACGATCCTGCTCTCCATGGTGCGCACATCGATCTCCGCCAGGGGCACGCCGCCTGCAGTGACTTCCGCCGCGTTCCATCCGCGGTCCCCTGTGACCGGGAGCGGCGTGGCTGTCAGGAGCGAGACCAGCGCGCGGCGGCGATCGCGCGCGATCTGCTGCACAGTCGACTCCGGAGCGATCCCGGATGCAGCGCACAAGGCTCGCGCAAGCCGCTCCGGCACTCGCTCCTTCAGCATGGCCGCCACGCCAGTCGCCTTGGCGGACAGGAGCCAGGCATCCACGTCCTCGGGGGAGCTGCCGGGAAGCCAGCTCAGCTCGAGTGCGCAGCCCGGATCCTCGTCACGCGCGTGATGCCAGTGCCTGCTCATGTCGAGCACCGATGGGCCGCTCATGCCAAAGTGCGTGCAGAGCGTGCTGCCTCGGATGGCTCGGAGCTTGCGCGTGGTGGACGACCGCAGCACGATCTCCGCATCGACGGTGAGTCCGCTGAGCGCGCGAATCCAGTGGCCTTCGGCGAGCGTGAGGGGCACCAGCGCGGGCACGACGATCTGCGTGACCGAGTGGCCGAGCCCACGTGCCATCTCGAGGCCGGCACCGTCGCTGCCGCTCTTGGGGAGGCTCCTGCCGCCGGATGCGAGGATGAGGCGCGAGCACGCGAGCGCGCCCGCAGGGCCGGCAACCTCGAAGCCGCCGTCCGT
>JBIIIL010000086.1:0-9454 GCA_044234825.1 Phycisphaerales bacterium | reverse complement strand
CTGGTACTGGCCCTTGGGGTGCGTGGCCAGCACCAGGCGCACCGCGTAGTCCTGGATGTGCGGGGCGATCGCGACCTTCCGCACCAGCTTCTGGTACGCGAGGATGGTCTGGGCATCCATCACGCGCTCGATTGGCGCCTGCTCTCCCGCGGTGGTGCGGTTGAGGATCTCCGCGAGCTCGTCGCGCGTGGAGTAGCCGACCTCGAGCTTGAAGAAGAACCGGTCAAGCTGCGCCTCGGGCAGCGGGTACGTGCCCTCCTGCTCGACCGGGTTCTGCGTGGCCATCACCAGGAACGGCTTGTCGAGCACGTGCGTGGTGCCGCCCACGGTGACGCTGCGCTCCTGCATTGCCTCGAGCAGCGCGCTCTGCGTCTTGGGCGTGGCGCGGTTGATCTCGTCGGCGAGCACGATCTGCCCGAAGATGGGTCCCTTGCGGAACTGGAAGTCGCGGCCCTCGGGCGTCTCGACCACGATCGTGGTGCCGGTGACGTCGGCGGGCATCAGGTCGGGCGTGAACTGGATGCGGTTGAACTGCAGGTGCAGCGCCTGCGCGAGCGACCGCACAAGCAGCGTCTTGCCGAGGCCGGGCACGCCCTCGAGCAGCGCGTGCCCGTTGGCGAAGAGGCAGACCAGCACTCCGTCGACGACATCGTTGTGGCCGACCACCGCCTTGGCGATCTCGCCGCGTACCTTCGCGAAGTCGCTCCTGAAGCGGGCGGCGTACTGCTCGATGGTGGCGGTCTCGGCCATGCGCGCATCTTCCCCGATTTGCGCGGGGCGCGTGGGGCGATTCGCCTGCCGCGGTGGGGGCCTCGCCGCTGCGTCTGGCGCGCGCCGCCAACCGCGTGTCGCAGCGTGCCCCGCTATCTTGCGCGCGCCGGCGGCGTTTCGCCGGTGCCCTCCGCTTTCGGAGGAACGCGGTGCAAGTCCGCGGCGATCGCGTCACCGTGAGGCAGGTGCCTTGGCACCTTCCAAGCCGGGTCGACCGATGGCGAAGGGCCGTTTCGCTCCCGACATCAAGGCACCCGCGCGACACGGCTGCCAGGAGATCCCCATGCGTCACTTCGCCCCACTCGGCGCGGCTTCGGCCGCGTGCGCCGCCTTTGCGTTCGCCACGCCCGCCCACGCCGCGATCATCGACACCTTCAGCGTCGGCAGCGGCGCGTCCATGTCGACAATCCAGATCGACTTCGAAAGCGGCAACGGCTACATCATCAACTACAGCTGGGATGGGCCCGCCACCGGTTGGAGCGCGCTGCTCGCGATCGACGCGGCGCTCACCGACATGGCGATCCAGTACCAGACGTTCTCGTTCGGTGTGTTCCTCACGGGCATCTCGATTGGGCCCGACCACAACTACGGCACCGGCGACCTATGGCCGATCGAGAACTACTGGCACTACTGGACCGCGCAGCCGACCGATGCGCCCGGATCGTGGACGTCGTCGATGGTCGGCGCCGCCGACCGCGTGCTCGTGGATGGCGCGCGCGATGCGTGGGTGTTCGGTTCGCCCGCGCTGCCGCAGGCCGTGCCCGCGCCCGGCGCGCTCGTGATGCTCGCGGTTGCGGGCACGCTGGCCGGCCGCCGCCGCCGCGCTCACGCGCGGTAGTAGTCGCGGTACCAGTCGACGAACTTGCGGATGCCGACCTCCACCGGAGTGGTGGGCCGGAACCCGAAGTCGCGCTCGAGCTCCCGGGCGTCCGCCTCGGTGTCGGGCAGGTCTCCGGGCTGCATCGGCAGCAGCTCGAGCTCTGCCTTCCGTCCGAGGCATTCCTCAAGCACGCTGATGTAGCGCATCAGCGGCACGGGCTGCCCTCCGCCGATGTTGTAGATGCGCCACGGCGCGCTGCTCGAATCGGCCGCAGGCGCATTCGCGTCGAACGTGGCGCTCGCGACCGCGGGCGAGTCGTTCACGCGCACCACGCCCTCGGCGACATCCTCCACGTAGGTGAAGTCGCGCGTGTGGTGGCCGCGGTTGAAGACCGGGATCGGCTTGCCCTCGAGGATCGCCTTCGTGAAGGAGAAGAGCGCCATGTCCGGCCGTCCCCACGGCCCGTACACGGTGAAGAAGCGCAGGCCTGTGGTCGGCAGCCCGAAGAGGTGGCTGTAGCTGTGCGCCATCAGCTCGTTGGCGCGCTTGGTCGCGGCGTAGAACTGCGCCGGATGGTCGGCGGGCTCGCGCGTCGTGAACGGCAACTTGCGTTGGAGGCCGTACACCGAGCTCGTGCTCGCGTACGTCATGTGCTCGACTTTCGCGTGCCTGCAGCACTCGAGCAGGTTCGCGGTGCCCACGAGGTTGCTCTGCACGTAGTCCTGCGGGTGCGTCAGCGAATGGCGCACGCCAGCCTGCGCGGCAAGGTGGATGACGCGGTCAGGCCGCGCGGCCGCGAACGCCGCACTCAGCGCGCCTGCGTCAGCAAGCTCGACCCTCTCGAACGAGAACCCTCGCACGCCCTCGAGCCGCTTCAGCCGCGCGAGCTTCAGCGCCGGGTCGTAGTACGCGTTCAGGCTGTCGATCCCGCACACCGTGTCGCCGCGATCAAGCAGCCGCCTCGCGACGAAGCTGCCGATGAACCCCGCGGCGCCGGTGACAAGGACCCTCACGGGCTCAGGCCTTCGTGGGCAGCTTGTCGAGGACGCGGTCGATCAGGCCGTACTCGAGCATCTCCTTCGCGGGGAGCCACTTGTTGCGCTCGCAGTCGTCTGCGATGCGCGACTTGGGCTGTCCTGTGGCCTCGGAGTAGAGCGAGTAGAGCTGGTCGCGCAGGCGCAGGATGTGGCGCGCCTCGATCTCGAGGTCCGTCGCCTGGCCCTCCATCACGCCACCGAGCAGCGGCTGGTGCATCAGGTTCTCTGCGTTGGGCAGCGCGTAGCGCTTGCCCTTGGTGCCGCAGCATGCGATCACCGATCCCATGCTCGCGGCCTGCCCGATGATGTACGTGGCGACGGGACAAGGCACGAACCGCATGGTGTCCACGATGCCGAGGCCTGCGGTGACGCTGCCGCCTGGGCTGTTGACGTAGAGCGAGATCTCCGCCTTGGGGTCCTCGTTGGCGAGGAACAGCAGCTGCGCCACGATGAGGTTGGCCATGCCGTCGGACACCGGCCCGCCGACAAACACGATGCGGTCGGAGAGCAGCCGCGAATAGATGTCGAAGGCGCGCTCGCCGCGGCCGGTCTTCTCGATGACGATGGGGATGAGGCTCATGGGTGTTCCTGTAGTTCAGTTGGCGGCGCCGGGCGCTGCGCCCGCAGCCGGAAGGGTGTCAAGGATTCGGTCGACGAGTCCGTACGCGAGCATGTCGGCCGAGTCGAGCCAGAGGTCGCGCTCGCAGTCGCGCGCGATCTGCTCCATCGGCTTGCCGGTCGCGTCGGCGTAGATGCGGTTGCACTGCTCCTCGAGGCGCAGCATGCGGCGCGCCTCAATCTCGATGTCGGTGGCCTGGCCCTGCACGTAGCCCGTGTAGCGGCCCTGGTGCATCAGGTTCCACGCGTGGCGCAGCGCAAAGCGGCGACCGGTGGCGCCTGCGGCGGCGATCACGCTCGACATGCTCGGGGCCACGCCGAGGATCACCGTCGAGATCGGGCAGGGCACGGACCTCATCGTGTCGACGATGGCGAGGCCTGCGGTGACGCTGCCGCCGGAGCCGTTGATGTACAGGGAGATCTCGCCCTGCGGGTTCTCGCCCGCGAGGTAGAGGATGCTCGACACGACGCGGCGCGCGACGGAGTCGGACACCACGCCATCCACGAAGACGATGCGGTCGCGCATCAGCCGCGAGTAGATGTCGATGAGGAAGTCGTTGCCGTGCACGCGGTCGGGCACGACAGGGATGAGGGCCGGCACGGGCTCCTCGTCATCGTCGTCCTCCTCGGGCTCGGGCATGTCGTCATCATCGTCGTCGTCGCATGTCCACGTGGCGCCCTGCCACCAGAGCGTCGGCGCGAGAAGGCCGCGCGCGCGCAGCAGCGCCTCCTCCGCAGCACGAGTGCGTGGCACCGGCACGCCGGGCACGCCCGCATCGGTCGCTCGCGTGATGGACAGCACAGGAGACATCGTGCGCGCAGCGGCTCCGGTCACTTCTTCTCGGGGAACGCCGCGACGGTGTCGACGAGCCCGTACGACTTCGCCTCGTCGGCGGAGAAGTACTTGTCGCGCTCGCTGTCCTTGGCGACCTGCTCGATCGGCTGCTTGCAGTGGCGCGCGATGATCTCGTTGAGGAGCCGCTTGCTCTTGATGATCTGCTCGGCCTGGATCTGGATGTCCGTGGTCTGGCCGGTCACGCCGCCGTAGGGCTGGTGGATCATCACCTTGGCGTGCGGCAGGATGTGGCGCTTGCCGGGCTGGCCCGCGCACAGCAGCACCGCAGCGCCCGAGTACGCGCGGCCGATGCAGAACGTCTCGACCTCGCTCGAGATGAACTGCATGGTGTCGTACACGGCGAGCGTGTCGTCCACGGCGCCGCCGGGGCTGTTGATGTAGAAGTTGATGTTCTGCCCGCGCTTCTGGTTCTCGAGGTAGAGCATCTGCATCATCACGCGCGCGGCCGACGAGTAGTTGATCGCGCCGATGAGGAAGACGACGCGGTTCTCGAGGAGCAGCTCGTCGATGCTCATCTCGCGCGTGCGCTGGTACTGCACGGATGCGAACACCTCAGGCGGCAGGTGCGCGCGCAGCGCATCGCTCGTGGCAGGGGTCCGTCCGTGGTCGCCGAGTCCGAATGGCCCGGTGGGCATTTCGAGGATGTTCGTCATGGAGCGCGAAGGCTAGGGAATCTGGGCGCGCCCGTCGACCCGATTCTCGGCGGCAGCCGGTGCGCGCGACACGTCAGCGGGTCGACCGACAGTCGCAAGTCGGGCTAGAAGTCGATTCCCGCGTCAGGCACCGAATGCGGAGCCTTCGTGTCGCCTGGGTCGTCGGCGGGAGCGTGCAGCGGAAGCGAGATCTCCATGCGGGTGCCGCTGCTGGGCAAGTCCGCGTGCGTGATCGTGCCGCCATGCGCGGAGACCAGCATGCGGGTGACCGCAAGCCCAAGGCCCGTGCCGCGCTGGCCCTTGCTCGAGACAAATGGCTGGAAGAGGCGGTCGCGGATCTCTGCAGGAATCCCCGGACCGTTGTCGTCGACCCGGATGACGGCGTGGTCGCCCGCCGCAGACGCGGCCGACGAGACGCGGATCCGCCCGCCCTTGGCGGGCAACGCCTCGATCGCATTGAGAGTCAGGTTGATGAGCGCCTGGTGAATCGCGGTCGGGTCCGCGTGCGCGGGCGGCAGCGCATCGTCGAGCGAGAGCTCCACAGCTGCGCCGATGCGCCGGCTCTCTGACATGACCGAAGTGGCCACCTCGCGGATCAGCGCATTCAGGTCGGTCGGTTCGCGGTCGAGCGGGCGTTCCCGGCTCCACGCGAGCATGTTCAGCGTCAGCGCAGATATGCGGTCAAGGTTGCGGGCCAGGATCGGCCACCCCTGCCGGGCCATCGCGAGGTCTCCGCGCGCGATCGACATCTCCACGGCGTCGGCGCCGCCGCGCAGCCCCTGCAGGATGTTCTTGATCGCGTGGCTCACGGCAGCCATGCGCTCGGCGAGGCCGTGGCCATCGTGGTCGGCTGGAGCGGTCTCGGCATCTGCATGAGCGGACGAAGCAGCCGCGGCATCGGTTGCCTGCCTATAGACAAGCTCGCTGTCGCCGCAACGGATGCGGTCGCCATCGCGCAGATGCACGGCATCGCGCACGCGCACGCCGTTGAGCCAGGTGCCGTGGCGGGATGCCAAGTCGCGGATGATCCAGCCATCGCGCGCTGGCGTGAGCTCCGCGTGACGGCGGCTCACGGTGGGATCGGTGCACGGCAGGGCCTCGGTCGACCGGCCGAGCATCTGCGGCTCGCCCGGGGGCAGGTCGAGCCGGATCCCCCGGTCGGGTCCAGCGATCACGTCGAGGTGCGCCACACGCGCATTGTCCCCAGTGACGGTGGCGTGGCAACAGCGCGTGGCGCGGGGGGTGCGCATGCTGGCTCTGCACCTTGCGTGCCACTCATAGGATGCGGGCATGCCTGCCGGACCCGACGCATCGCACCGAATCGTCGTGCTGCACGGCAAGGACTCCTACCTGAAAGTGGAGTGGACCCGCATGCTGCGCGAGTCGCTCGAGGCGGCACACGGCACGGTGGACGAGTTTCGCTTTGATGGGGCTGCGGTCCCGCTCGCGGCGGTCCTCGATGAGCTCCGGAGTTGGGGCCTCATGGGCGGCCACAAGCTGGTCATCGTGGATTCGGCGGAGGCCTTCATGGGGGCCGAGGACCGCCGGCGCGCCATGGAGCGCTATGCCGAGACCCCGATGGCGGAAAGCACCCTGCTGATGCGCGCCCCCACGTGGCGCCCCGGCAACTTCGACAAGATGGTGACCAAGGTGGGCGTGGTGCTCAAGTGCGAGCCCCCTTCGGCAGCGGATGCTCTTCGCTGGGTGATCGCCCGGGCCGAGAAGCGCCACGGCGTGCCCATCGAGCAGCCTGCGGCGGCGCTGCTGGTGGACCTGATCGGACCGGATCTGGCTCGGCTGGACTCCGAGCTTGGCAAGCTTGCGCTTGGCGCGGCGACCGGGAAGCCCATCGCGCGGGACTTGGTGGTGGATTTCGTGGGTGCGAGCAAGGAAGAGGAGGCTTGGCGCATCCAGAACGCCGTAATCACGGGCGACGTACAGGCGGCTTTGCAAGAACTGAACCAGCTGCTGAGGGTCTCGCGCGCGGCTGAGGTGCAGTTGAACTGGTCGCTGGTGGACCTGGCGCGCAAGGTGCACGACGCGGCGCGACTGAAGGCGGGGGGCATGCCCGACCCATCGATCCCGGGCGCCATCCGACATTTTGGAAGCGATCCTGGACCGCTTCTGCGGTGGGCGGGTCGGCTTGGCCCAGCCCGGGCAGGGGCGCTGCTGAGGGCGGCGGTAGAGACCGATATGCGGATGAAGTCGGGCGGGGCGCCAGAGCCGAGTCGGGCGGTAGAAGGGCTCACCGCGGAACTCGCAACCTCGGCTGGCACAAGAGGTTCGTGAAATCCGGCACGGGGCGGCTGGGGGCGAATGCTGCGCTGTCCAATAATGAAAGCCCTGAAATGCCGAAATCCGCATCTTTGGATCGTCCGCGTCCAATATCCATAGGACTTCGTGCCTTTGTGCAAGTCATGAGTGGACTTGCCGTCCCCATGTCTGTACAGTCCGCCCTTCAAGTTTCGGCCGACGTCGGTCGATACTTGGGGTTCAGGACCGGTCCTCGTCATCGCGGCGAGGCCTTCCGGTTCCGGCGGTTTTCGAAGATCACCAACCGCGTCTCGATTCAGGTGATCGTTACACAGGAGCACAGACAGACATGACACTTTCCAAGTACGTCGGAGTGATGGCCGGCGGCCTCGTCCTCGCGGGCGTGGCGAATGCCCAGGACTACCAGGCTGAGATCGCTCAGCTCCGCGCAGAGCTCGCGGAGATGAAGGCCCAGAACGGCGACAAGTGGCTCACCGAGGAGCGCGCCGCTGAGATCAAGGGCCTCGTCAAGGACGTCCTCGCTGACGCCGAGACGCGCACCAGCCTCCAGGCCACTGGCGCGACCAGCGGCTACGACAACGGTTTCTTCATCGGTTCGGCCGACGGCAACTTCAAGCTGAAGATCAACGCCCTCGAGCAGATCCGCTGGACGTTCAACAACCAGAACGCGGACCAAGTTGGCGACGAGCCTAACACAGAGTGGGGCTTCGAGAACCGCCGCACGCAGCTGACCTTCAGCGGCAACGTGGTCGACCCGAGCTTCACTTACATGGCACGCTTCAACTACGGATCCACGACTGATCCGTACACGCCGAACAGCGACTCGATGGTGCTGCAGGACGCTTGGTTCAACAAGGACTTCGGCGGCGGACTCAGCGTGAAGGTGGGTCAGTTCAAGACCCCGTTCATGGCTGAGTCGCTGCGCAACGATGGTGATCAGCTCACCGCCGAGCGGTCGACGATTGACTACATCTTCTCGGCTGGATATCAGCAGGGCATCATGGCGACCTACTCGGCCGACATGTTCCGTGTGATGGGCTCCTACGCAAACGGTCCTCGCGGCCAGAATGAGAACTGGACCAACGGCACCACCAGCTTCAACTTCGCGGTCCGCGGCGAGGTCAAGCTGATGGGCAACTGGAACGAGTTCTCTTCGGAGAGCGCGGCCAAGTCTGACGAGACGGGTCTGATGGTTGGTGCTGCGATCATGTACTACAACAATCGCGGTGCCAACAACAATCCATACAACCCGTCAGTTGGAAATGTGGCCTTCCAGCCCGACGGCGATACGAGCGGCAACCTTTACTGGACGGTCGACACGACCTTCAAGTGGAGTGGGCTGAGCGTGTACGCAGCCTTCGTGGGCCAGAACTTCGACCAGAATGATCCGAACCTCGGCTCGGAGAATCAGTACGGCATGGTCGTTCAGGCTGGCTATCGTCTGACCGACGCGATCGAGGCCTTCGGTCGCTGGGAGTGGTACGACATCATGCAAAGCAGTGCCTTCTTTGGCGTCGATCCCGCTGGCAATAAGGAGGTCAACAACATCCTGACCTTCGGTGTGAACGTCTATGCGATGGCCAACGTCAAGTGGACTACTCAGGTCGGCATCTCCCTCGGCAACATGTCGGGTATCGGCACCTTCGACGGACTTGAGGGTGCTGGCTGGCGTGACAACCTCGGAACGCCTGGCGACAACGAGACCCAGGTCAACATCATCTCGCAGCTCCAGGTCAGCTTCTGACCTATGCCTGTGACTGATGCGGCAACGGCCGCATCATGAATCGAGACGCAATGGGGCCGGCCGCAAGGCCGGCCCTTTTCATTCTTGCAGTTCCGGGCGCATCGATAGCAAAGTTGTGTGGTCGCGGGAGCCACTACTCGACTGATAGCCTCCGCTGCGCCGATGCCGGGCAGCACAGAACAGCCGCGACCTGAGCGAATGACGGCAGCTTCGGAAGAGGAGTTGGCGAGAGGCCTTGTCGATGCTGGTCGAATGACGGAAGCGTTCGACCTCGCCCGGAGGATGATGCAGGTGGATCCTGGTTCGCTGTCAGCGTGCCGGGCAATGGCGGCGGTGGAGCTCGGGCTGGGTCGACTCAGCGAGGCACTCAATGCTGCCGAGGCGGCAGTATTGGTTGCTCCGGATGATCCTGCAGCTTTGGTCCTGCGCGCACGAATCCATCACAGGCTGGGTCGCAGCGAGGAGGCGATCCATGCGCTCCGTAGGGTATTGGCATCGGCTGTAGGTGTGCCGGCGGATGCGTGGATGGCGCTCGCAGACATCCTCCACAGATTGGGACGAAGGGAAGAGCTTCGCCAACACACGAACGTCGGGCAGGTGACCGCGCATCCTGGAATGGCGATTTACCGCGGATTGGCCATCGAGAGTGATGACCCCGTTACGGCCATCGGAGTTTTCCGA
>JBIIIL010000085.1:0-9476 GCA_044234825.1 Phycisphaerales bacterium | reverse complement strand
ATCTCGCTGGCGCACCGCGGCGTGCTCTTCCTCGACGAGTGGCCGGAGTTCCGGCGCGATGTGCTCGAGTCGCTCCGCGAGCCGCTCGAGGAGGGCGTCGTGCGGGTGGCCCGCGCCGACGGGCTCGTCGAGTGGCCCGCCTGCGTGACGCTCGTGGCGGCGATGAATCCCGATGAGGCGGCGTGGCCTGGTGCGCGGTCGCGCCGCGACGGCTCGCCCGCGATCCTCGACCGCATCGACATCCATGTGGACGTGCGTCGCGTCAGGCCCGCCGAGCTCACGCGCGGCGAGGGGGCGCATCGCCCTGCGGAGACCTCCGCGCAGATGCTCGAACGGGTGCTCGATGCGCGCAGCCGGCAGCGGAGGCGCCAGGGTCCGCGCATCAATGGCCTGCTGACCCCCCGGGAGCTCGACGAGTCCGGCGCCTTCGATGCGGGCGCGCGCGAGTGCCTGTCGCGGTGCCTTGCGGAAGGCTCGATGAGCGCGCGCGGCTACGACCGGATCCGGCGCGTCGCACGCACGGTGGCCGACCTTGATGGGTGCGATACGGTGCGCGAGGAGCACGTGCAGCGCGCGATCGCGTGGCGCCGCGAGGAGGAGGTGGGATGCCGGGCGTGAGCCTCAGGACTGCGGCGCGAATCCGCGGCGCATCGCGTTCTCGGTGCAGGTCCGCGGCTCCACGAACTGGAGCAGGTAGTGCATGCCGCCCGCCTTGCTGCCGACGCCGCTCATGCCGAAGCCGCCGAAGGGCTGCCGCCCCACGAGCGCGCCCGTGATGCCGCGGTTGAGGTACAGGTTGCCGACGCGGTACTCGCGGCGCGCGCGCTCGAGGTGCGCGGGACGCCGGCTGAACACGCCTCCCGTCAGCTTGTAGTCGGTGGAGTTCGCGATCGCGAGCGCCTCGTCGAAGTCACGGGCATGCATCACGGCCAGGACCGGGCCGAAGATCTCCTCGCGCGCCAGGCGGTGCTCGGGCCGGATCCCCGAGAAGATCGCAGGGCTCGCGTAGGGCTTGCCCACGCGAGCCTCGAGGCCCTCGGGCACGGGCAGCTGCAGCTCGAGCCGGCCCTCGCTGCGGCCGATGTCGGTGTAGGCGCGAATCTTCGCGGCGGCCTCCGCATCGATGACGGGACCGATGTCGGTGCCGGGCAGCGTGGGGTCGCCGACGACCAGCGCCTTCGCCGACTCGACGAGTCGGCGGAGGAACGGCTCGTGCGCAGAGCCGACGGCGATCACGCGGCTGCACGCGGAGCACTTCTGGCCCTGGAAGCCGAAGGCGGACTGGCGCACGGCGAGCACGGCCTCGTCCAGATCGGCGCTCTCGTCGACGATGACCGCGTTCTTGCCGCCCATCTCGCAGACGACCTTCTTGACGAAGGCCTGGCCGCGCGGCGTGCGCCCGGCGGCCTCGAGGATGTCGAGCCCGACGCCCATCGAGCCTGTGAACGCGATGATCGCCACGCGCGGGTCGCGCACCAGCGCGGCGCCGACGGTCTCGCCCGGGCCAGGCAGGAACGCGAGCGCGTCTGCCGGGACTCCAGCGGACCACAGGATGTCGCAGAGGATCCTCGCGATGCCCGGCGTCTGCTCGGCGGGCTTCACGGCCACCGTGTTGCCGGTCACCAGCGCCGCCGCAGTCATGCCGCAGCAGATCGCCAGCGGGAAGTTCCATGGGCTGATCACCGCCGCAACGCCGCGGGGCTGGAACCACTCGTCGTTCCACTCGCCGGTGAATCGGCCCATGCGCCGGGGCGCGAAGAGCGAGGCGCCCTCGCGCGCGTAGTAGGCGCAGAAGTCGATCGCCTCGCAGACATCGGCATCCGCCTCGCGCCACGTCTTGCCGGACTCCCGGATGATGATGGCCGAGAGCTCGTCGCGGCGCGCGCGCATCGCGCCCGCCGCGGCGACCAGTGCGGCGGCGCGCTGCGAGTACGGGCGGTCGCGCCACGCGGGGAAGCCCGCGGACAGCCGCGCCAGCGCCGCATCCGCGTCCCGCTCCGTGGCGCTCACGGCAACCTGCGGCACACGGGCGGACGCGACGGCGGCGGTGAACCGCTCGCGCACGCCCGCCTGCGAGAAGTCGCGCACCGGCTCCGTGAAGAAGGGCAGGCCGTCATCCACGCCGGGCACGGCCGCCGAGAGCGCATGGCGCGTCGCTGCGGCGGCGAGCCGAGCCGCCGCGTCGTCGCCGGTGCCGGTGTCACCGGTGCGGTGCGGGCTCGCCACCAGCACCGCAGTGTCGGCGCCGTCGGCGAAGCCGGCCTTCAGCCAGCTCTCGTTGCTCGTGTTCTCGAGGAGGCGGCGCACGAGGTACGCCATCCCCGGGATCATCTCGCCCACCGGCACGTACTCGCGCACGCGCAGCCCCATCTCGCGTGCCGCAGCCTTGAGCGAATCGCCCATCCCATGGAGCATCTGGAACTCGAGCGCCGAGGGGGGCAGCCCGGCGCGCTCGGTCATGGCCAGGGCCGCGCCGATGGACCGCGCGTTGTGCGATCCGAGGGCAAGCTTGACGCCACCCTCGCCGGCGCGCCGCGGGCAGGAGTCGATGAACAGCCCGCTCATGCGCTCGAAGCAGGCATCGGTCGCGCGCTTGGCGGCCCACACCGGCACAGGCCATCCCTGCTGCTCGGCGTGGATGGTCTCGTAGTCCCAGTAGGCGCCCTTGACCAGCCGCACCGTCACCTGGCGGCCGCTGGACTTCGCCCACGAGATGATGCGCCTCGCGTCGCTCTCGCCCGAGCGCAGGTAGGCCTGCATCGCGAGGCCCGCCTGGAAGTCGACGCGCTCGCAGCAGCGCATGAAGAGCTCAAGCGTGAGGTCCTTGAGCGAGTGCTGCTCCATGTCGAAGTTGACGAACACCCCGCGCGCAGCGGCGGCGCGCAGCAGCGGCTCGATCGCGTCCGCGAGCCCGCGCACCGAGCCTGCGGTGTCGATCGGGTCCGTGCGCGCGTACAGGGAGGAGATCTTGATGGAGACGTTGGTGCGCGGGATCGCGCCGAGGTGATCGCTCTCGAGCACCGCCTTCGCGGGCCACGCGGCCACGGCGGCAGGGAGGTTCTCGATGAGGTCGAGGTACTTGGCGCGGTACGCCTCGGCCTCGGCGTCGCTCACGCACGCCTCGCCGAGCAGGTCGACGCTGAACGCGTACCCGTCGCCCCAGAGCTGCGAGAGCTGCGGCAGCGCATCGCGCGCGTCGCGGCCCGCGATGAACTTCGCGGCCATCGACTGGATCTGCGAGGACATCGTCTTGGCGACGAGGCCCTTGGCGAGCCCGCCCGCCTTGAGCATGGTCTCCATGCCCGGCGGCAGCGTCACGCCCGGCTGCGACAGGTAGTCGGTGAGGTGGTCGTAGATCGACTCCGAGGACTTGAGCGTCGGGAACGCGTCCACGAAGCGGAAGAGCTGGACCTTGAAGGCCTCGTCCCGCATCGACCACGACATCAGCTTGTCGGACCAGAAGGCGGCGCTGAGCACGCCTGTCTGGTTGGCCCGCGCGGCCTCGAGCAGCAGGCTCGCCTTGGCGCGCGCGAGCGCCTCGAGCGCGGGGTCCCCGCGCAGGTCCGCGGGGGTCCCGCTGGCCTCGGCTGTCGGGCGGGGCGCGTCAGTGCGGACCGGGACGGCAGGTGAGGCAGGCTTGGCCCGCTGGAAGATCCTCATGGCGAGTTGCCGAGTATAGGTCGGCTGACATGCCGGCTAGTGGCGCGACACGGCCGAGAGCGCCTTCGCGTACGTGCCGAGGCACCGGCGCGCCGCGCCGTCCCAGGTGATGCCACGGACCTCGAAGAGGCCGTGGTCGCGCAGGCTGTTGCGCAGCGGCGGGTAGCGCAGGACCGCCACGATCTTGCTGGCGATGTCATCGACATCCCAGAAGTCCACCTTCAGCGCGTGGGTGAGGATCTCGGAGACCCCGGAGTTGCGGCTGATGATGACCGGCACGCGGTGGCCCATCGCCTCGAGCGGCGCGATGCCGAACGGCTCGCTCACGCTCGGCATCACGTAGACGTCGGCCATCGAGAAGATGCGGGGGATGTCGCGGCCGCGCAGGAACCCGGTGAAGGTCATGCGCGATCCGATGCCCATCTCGGCCGCCATCTCGATCATGCGGGTGGCCTGGTCCCCGTTGCCCGCCACGATGAACCGGACGTCGGGCATGACCTCGAGCACGCGCTTGGCCGCGCGGACGAAGTACTCGGGTCCCTTCTGCATGGTGATGCGGCCGAAGTACAGCACGATCTTCTCGTTGCGCTCGATCCGCTTGATGCCGTACGCCGCGGGCTCGACGTCGACTCCGTTGTAGATGACGTCGATCTTCTCCGCGGGAACTCCGTAGCGGTTGATGCACAGGTTTCGGGTGAGCATGCTCACGCAGATGACGCGGACCGCCGCGTGCATCCCGCGGCGCTCGATGTTGTAGACCGCCTGGTTCACGTGCTCGCCGCTGCGGTCGAACTCCGTCGCATGCACATGCACCACCAGCGGCCGTCCCGTGAGTCGAGCGAGGGCGATGCCGGCGGGATAGGTGATCCAGTCATGCGCATGGATCACGTCATAGGCGAGGCCGCGGGATGCGCGCACGCAGAAGCGCGCGTAGCGCTCGCTGGCCAGCACGAGGTCGCCCTCGTAGGGGTTTGCGGATGCTGCAGGCGCGGCAGCGTCCGCAACTTGCGCATCGGTCCCGAGGGAGCCCTCAGGCAGTGCGCCCACGATCGCGCGCTCCTCCTGCGAGAGGCTCTCGTACCACGCGTGGAACGCGACAGGATCCGAGCGGGCAGCGATGGCCCGCTGCAGCCTGGCCAGCGCGGTCCGCCACGAATCGAGGTGCGCGGCGCTGGGAGGCGCGCCAATGCGTGGCGCCGGCGTGGCGTATGCGCTCGGCCACGCGCGCGCGGTGTCGCCCATGCCGAGGAAGCTCACGCGCTCAGGCGTGCCGTGGGCGAGCTGCGCGGCGGTGTGGGCGGGGGTGCGGGCGGAGGCGGCTGCCGCCGGTGCAGCGATCGCGACCCCCGACGTCGCTGCGGTCACTGCCGCGCTGGGTGCCGGACCGGTCGGGCGAGGCGCCGGGAACGCTGCGAGGCGCTCGCCGATCTCCGCATCGGGACTGAGCAGGTTCACGTGACTCGATGCCGTCGGGTCGACGCTGCGCGGCAGCACGAAGGTGACGTCCGCGCCCGCGGCGCTCAGCGCCCGGGTCAGTCCGTGGCATGCCGTCCCAAGCCCGCCCGTGATGAACGGGGGGAACTCCCACCCCAGCATGAGCACGCGTGCGGCCATCGGAGGGGTCAGCCCTCCTCGCCATCGTCCGCCATGTCACCCAGCTGGCGAAACGCGGCCTCAAAGGCCAGCAGGAGGCAAGCGCCCGCCCGCGCATCCGCGTCGGTGCTGCCCGACAGCGGAAGGTCGCAGGTGAAGACGTAACGCATGGCATCGTCCCTGAAGTGCCTGATGCGACCGCACCCCTCTGTCCAGCCCAAGTCCACCAGCTCCTCCTCGACGAGCTCCTCGATCGGGTCACCGTAGTGGACCAGGTCAGACTCGATCGACTCGCTCAGCCAGCGATCCGGCGTCGAGAGCGACACCGCGAGCCCGTGATGGTTTGGGCCCACGGAGTACACCGCCTCCGCCGCAGCGCCTCGTGCCCGGCACGCCAGAACGGTCCCGTCGAACTCCACGCCATCGAAGACATCCTTCGAGGCGGCGATGTGGCGGATGGCGGAGAGCACAGCGTGCACGGCGGCGGGGGTCGAGGCGCTCATGGCGAAAGGAGCGCAAGTGTAGCCCCGGGCGGGGGCTGCGTCGGCGAATTGGGCCGTACCATCGCGCGCATGGCTGAGTCATGGACGACGCGCCGCCTGAGAGCGTGGATCGCGGGATTTCTCGGGCAGCGCGGGGTCCATGCGCCTGGGCTCTGCGCCGACCTGCTGCTGGGGCACGTGCTTGGGTGCGACCGCATGGCGCTCTACATGCAGGCCGACCGGCCTGCGTCGGCGGATGAGCTCTCGGCGCTTCGCGCGCTGGTCAGGCGGGCAGGTGACCACGAGCCCGTGCAGTACCTGGTGGGCAAGTGGGGCTTCCACGGCTGCGAGCTCGAAGTGGACCGCAGCACGCTGATCCCCAGGCCCTGCACGGAGACGCTCGTCGAGGCTGCGCTGTCGCACCTGCGCGAACGCGGCCTCCTTGACCCGGGGGCGCAGCGCACGGTGCGTGCGCTCGACCTGTGCACGGGCAGCGGGTGCATCGCCCTATCGCTTGCGCGTGGCGTGCAGGCTGCGCGGCGCGGCCGGCGTGCGCTCGCCTGGAGCTCGGCGGGATCCCGCGACGCCGGGGTGCCGCAGGCGGATGCGCCCGCCGGACCGCAGCCCGTGATCGTCATGGCGACCGACATCGTCCCAGCTGCTGTGGAGCTCGCGCGCAGGAACGCCACACGGCTCGGTCTCGATTCGGCGGTGGATGTCCGCGTGGGGGACCTCGATGCACCGCTGACAGAGGAGGACGTGGGCGCTGGATTTGACGTGGTGTGCGCAAATCCGCCGTACGTCACCAGCGGCGAGTGGGCGAACCTCGACCGCAACGTGCGCGACTACGAGCCCCGGTCGGCGCTCGACGGCGGCAATGACGGTCTCGATGTCGTGCGCCGGCTGATCGCGGCAGCACCCGCGCTGATTGCTCCAGGCGGCGCGCTGCTGTGCGAGATTGGCGCGTCCCAGGGCGATTCCGCGGTGGCGCTGGCTCAGGCCGCGGGCTTCGGCCACGCGTCAGTCATCGCGGACCATGAGGGGCTGCCGAGGGTGCTCCGAGCGCACTCCTGACCTCCTCGAGCAGCACCTGCGCCTGGAAGGGCTTGAAGAGGCACGCCGCGAGCCCCTCCTGTCCAGCCCGCACGATCGCGTGGTTAGGGTCGTACCCGAATCCAGTCATCAGGATCACCGCCGTGCGCGGCGATGCCTCGCGGGTGCCTCGGAACACCTCGTACCCGTTGCGGTCAGGCATCCGGATGTCCGAGAGCACCAGGTCGTAGGGCTGCGCGCTGCGCGCGGCCGTCGTCACCGCGTCGATCGCGCCCGCGCCATCGGCACGGATGTCGACTGTCGCACCGCACGACTGGAGGATCGCGCGGATCGTCTCCCTGATCTGCGCCTCGTCGTCGGCGACGAGGATGCGCTTGCCCGAGATCGCAGGGTCCTGCGAGCCGTCGCGCGCGACCCGATCGACGCCGAGCACCGTCTGCGGACCGGCCGTCACGCTGCGGATGCGCGCCTCGAGCGACTCGAGCGCGCGCTCGAGCGCCTCGTAGCCGTCGAGCCGCCCGGATGCGACCTGCGTCGCGGCCTCGCGCAGCCGGCGCGCGGGCTCGGTGAGCTCGTCGCGGAGCATCGTGCTGACGCGCCCGCTCGTGGTGGTCCGCTCGACGATCAGCATGTCGAGGATGTTGAGCGCCATCGCCACGTAGCGCCCGTACGTCTCGAGCGCGACGCGGTCCGCGTCGTCGAAGGCGTCCTGGCGCATGGACTCGACGTTGATGACGCCCGTGATGCGGTCCTTCAGCAGCAGCGGCACGGTGAGCGAGCTGCGCGCGCCGGGAAGGCCAGGCAGGTAGCGCTCGTCGTGATCGGGGTCGGAGCAGATGACGCTCGTGCCCGACGCGGCGACGAATCCCGAGATGCCTTGGCCGCTCGCGCGCGCGTGAATCGTGTCCCCGATGCGCAGCGGCTCGATGCCCTGGCTGATGACGAGCTCGAGCTGGTCAGTGCGGCGGTCGCGGAGGCGGACCTCGAAGGGCTCCCCGCGCATCACGTGCCTCATGGCCTCGACGACCTTGCCCTCGAGGAGATCGAGGCGCTCTGCGACATTCAGCGGGTTGACGATCTGCGCGTCGAGGTCGAGCAGCTCGGCGCCGAGGGCGTCCACCATCTCGATCCGGTCAGCCAGCCTCTGGCGCGCGGTGACGTCCACGAGGACACCCACCAGCGTCCCGGGCGGGCCGGGCGTGACGATGACCTCGTAGAAGGAGTCGCCGCATGGGAATCGCCTTCGCCGCGAACGGCGCGGCTGCGACGCGATGTCGCGCCCTGCCTCCACGCACGCGGTCGCGAACAGCCTGAGCCGCTCGGCATCCAGCGCCGCGAGGCGCGGCGCCTTCCACAGGATCTCGCCCGCATCCGACACGAGTCCCACGCCGTCGGCGATCTCCGAGAGCAGCGCGTGAGCGTCGTGCACTGGCGCAGGCGAGGCGGGTTCGTTCACGGCGTTGAATTGTACGTCGCGGCGTACACTCGACCGCCTGCGCATGGCCGTCGCAGCATCCGCGTGATCGTCGTCCACCAGATCAGCCGAAGGTTCGGTTCGACCGACGCCGTCAGGGACCTCTCGTTCGAGGTGTCCCCCGACAGCCCATGCGGATTCCTCGGGCCCAATGGCGCCGGCAAGACCACCACGCTGCGCATCATCGTCGGCGCGCTGAGCGCGGACCGCGGGCATGTCTCGATCTGCGGACGCGACGTGGCGCGAGACGGCGCGGCGGCGCGGCGACTGGTGGGCTACCTCCCCGAGCGCTGCCCGCTGCCGCCCGACCTCACGGTGCGCGAGTGGCTGCTGCACCGGTGCGGCCTGTGGGGCATGCGCCGGCCTGAGGCTGCGGCATCGGTGGCCGAGGCGATCGGCCTGTGCACGCTCGCGCCCTTCGAGCGCAGGCTCTGCAGCGGGCTCAGCCGCGGCATGGCGCAGAGGGTCGGCCTGGCTGCGGCGCTCGTGACCCGGCCTTCGGTGCTCGTGCTCGATGAGCCGGGCGCCGGCATGGACCCCGCGCAGGCGCAGGCGTTTCGGCAGCTGGTGCGTTCGCTGGCCGTGGGTCGCACGGTGCTGTTCTCGAGCCACAACCTCGCCGAGGTCGACGCGGTGTGCGACAGTGTCGTGATGCTGGCGCGCGGCCGGCTCGTGGCCTCAGGCACCATGGATGACCTGAGGCGCCGCGGTGCGGGCCGCGAGAGGTGGCGCCTCGAGTGCGACCGCGTCGAGCTGTCCGCGCTCTCGGCGGTGGCCGGTGTGCACGGAGTGCATGCCGAGCCTGCAGGCGGCGGCTGGTTTCGCGTTGGCCTGGAGATCGATCACGCCGAGTCTGACCGCGCACGGACGGCAGTGGCACGTGCCATCGGCGCTGGAGGAGGCACGGTGCGCCTCATGAGCAGGATCGATGAGCCGCTCGAGGCCGTCTTCGCGCGGGTGGCAATGGAGGGCCGCGCATGAGCGCGCTGCGCGCCACGGTCGCACGGGAGCTCACCTCGGCCTTCTGCACGCCGCTGGGATGGATGGTGATTGCGCTGCTCTGCGCCGTGACTGGACTCGTGAGCGGCGTCGGGGTGCTCGCACCGGGACAGCCCGCGAGCATCCGGCTTGCGGCCGCCGCGGCAGGATGGGCGATCCTCCTGATCGCGCCTGCGCTCAGCTCGAGGACGACGGCGGAAGATCGGCGCGGCGGC
>JBIIIL010000084.1:0-9532 GCA_044234825.1 Phycisphaerales bacterium | reverse complement strand
TGTCAGCCACCCGCAGTCGCGTCTCGCCTGATGAGGACACCAGCGCGCCAAGCAGCGGCAGCTCCGCGTTCCTGATGTCGAACACGGGGCTGCCGGAATCGGCGATCAGCTCGAGCGCATCGAGCGCCGCACGCGTGTACTCCGTGCCCTCCTCCTCGGAGACCACGGATCCGCCTGCGCCGCCGGAGGCCGCAGCCACCGCGCGCTCGAAGGCCGCATCGGGGCTTCCCGAGGCCATGACAGCCACGCGCGCATCGCCGTCGAAGTCGATCGAGAGACCCGACGCGTCGGCCGGGTCCGCAAGCACCACCACGGGCGCCGCGCCAGCGACGCGCGAGTTGCGCACTGCAGCGACCGCGTCGCGCACGAATCCGCGCGGCCCCTGCACGACGATGAGGTCGACGCCCTGCCCGCCCACGAGCTCCGTGGAAAGCGCGCTGAAGTCGCGTCCGCCCCGCAGCGGCCGGAACCCGATCCCGGCCAGGCGCGCATCGATCGTGCGCAGGTCCTCGTCCGACTGCGCAATGGCCGCGCCCGTCGATCCGCCCGCGGCAACCATCGAGCCGAGGATCGGCACGACTGCCGCATCGGAGGGGAATGCCTGCTGCGGCAGCGCATTGGCGATCACCAGCGCCGCATCGAACCTCACGCGGCGGTCGGGATACGCCAGCGCCTCGACGAGGGCATTGCGTCCGCCCTGCGCGATGAGGCCTCGCGTGCTCGAGGTGCGCGCGAGCGCATCCATGGCCGCACGCGCCAGCGCAGTGTCCTGCGCGTCGAGCGCCATCGCGATCACGTCCTGCATGATCGACGGGCCCGCTGCGGTCGCGAAGAACTCCGCCGAGTACGGCGCCAGGCCGACCGTCTTGCGCGCGCTTGCGGCGATGCCCTCCTCAGCCGACCCCTCGTCGGCGGATCCCTGCTCCGCGGATCCGTCGCCCGCCGCGTCGTCTCCGGCGGCCTCGCCGCCCACGCCATCGTCGATCTCCTCGCCAGTGCCGGACGTCAGCTCGGGCTCGGCGCTGCCCTCCGCATCGCCGCCCATCCCGCCGTTGCCGTCGCCTTCCTCGCTGCCGCCGCCCTCGGCGCCACCATCGGCGCCGCCGAGGCCCTCGCTCGCCTCAGTGATCGATCGGCGAAGGTCGCAGGCCACGTAGGTCGCGAGCGCCGCGCGGCTCGAGGGGTCGGCGCGAAGCGCCTCGCGCGCGAGCAGCATGCCCATGATGTCCGCGAAGATCGGCGTCGGCACAGTGATCGGCGTGAGCCCCGCGTAGGTCTCGTACGCCCACACGTTGTTCGTCGGGTCGTTGGGGTACGGGATCAGGGTCGGCGTCCGGTCGAAGTAGCGCTTGGCGAGCGCGGCGAACTGGCTCGACACGTCGGTGGAGGTGCCGCCGAGGCGCCGGTAGGCGCGCATGGCCGCATCGCGCACGTCAGCTGGCGCGGACGCGCTGTTGGCAAGGCGCAGGAGGAACGGCTCCGCGGTCGGCCAGCCGATCTCGGAGAGGATCTCGCACACCTTGCGCTGGCCCGCAGCATCGAGCGCGGGCAGCGCCGTGCCGAGCGGCACGACCGCGAGCCGCTTCATCTCCACCAGCATGGAACGTGCCGCGGACGCGACCTGCGGCGACTTCGCGTCGATGACCGCGCGCAGCAGCGCAGGCACCGCGTACTCGCCGGCAGCGGCAAGCTGGCCGCGCGACATCATCTGCTGGCGCATGGATCCGCCAAGATTCGAGATGGCCGATGCGATGCGCGCGGGGTCGCGGGCGACCGCGCGCTGGCCTGCGATCCAGCGGATCTCGAGCCCGGCGAACTCCTCGGAGATGCCCTGCATGTTGCGGCCGCGCGGCAGCGACCGCTCGAGCTTCTCGCGCAGGCCGTGCTCGTCGACGAGCAGCGCGATCTGGGCATCAGTGATGCCCGTGTCGTAGAGCGCACGGATGTTGCTCAGCGCGAGGTCAGGCTTGCCGATCAGCACATAGTGGAGCGTGAGGTCGAGCAGCCTCGCTTGGGCCGCGCTCTCCTGCGGATCGAGCGGCTCGATCGTGGATTCCTCGGCGCCCGTGCCCTCCGAACTGCCGTCAGCGTCGCCGGATCCGGTGCCGTCACCCATGGGCTCCTCGGCAGGCGCGTCCGCAGGCTCCTCGGCAGGCGGATCGGTGGGCTCGTCAGCCTGGAAGGCGGCGGTCGCGCGCACCGGGACAAGGGTCCACGGACTCGACAGGCCGATCATCAGGAGGAGGGCAGCGAGTGGGGCAAGGGCTCTGTGGGGGCTCTTCAACATCGGGCTCCTGGTGCCGCGCAGGGGCGGCCGGATCGTGCGACCTTGTACGGGCCCCGAGGGGGGTCCGGGGTCAATTCATTGGGAACGGATGAAGGTACCGGGGCAGCACCCCCTTCGCAACGAAGCCGCTCCACCCATCCAGGGTCCGCGCCACTGACCGATTTGGATCCGCCGGAGGGGCGGTTCTTGGCTACATTCCCGCCGTGATGAACGACTCCCGCTCGGGCGGGAGGCCACCCCATGCCATCCGGTCGGCACCGGCTGCACGGGGTGAGGGAAGGCGGTGAGAATCCGCCGCGGACGCGCCGCCGTAACGGGCGCGGTGACGCATGGAGGCGCGCCCTCGATGAGCCACCGCAACCCGAGCTGACGGAGAGCCACTGCGCATCGCCTTGTGCGGCGCGCGGGAAGGCCCAGCTCGGGACCCGAAGCCGGAAGACCTGGCATCACGATGCGCCGCGCCCTCGCGACTTGGGGCCAACAGCGCCGGACCTCCCTGAATCCAGGAGGAGGCTTCGCATGTGCCGTCTCAGGAACTTGACTGGAGTCGCCGTCGCGTGCGCACTTGCGCCCTGCGCACGGGCTGGCGCCGAGGGATTCGCGACGACGGTCGTGTCGTACGCGCCGGGAACCTCGCCAGCCCCCGGATACACCAGTCCCGCCGCTGCGCTTGGCGGTCCGTCACGGTTCACGGCATCGCCGTGGGATGGCGGCGCCGTCACGCCCTTCGCTCCCGCGTGGCTCCCTGCGCAAGTGGTGTCCATCGGCGCCGGCGGATCGCTGGTGCTCGAGCTCGATGCGCCTGCGACGGACGATCCGCGCAACCCATTCGGCATCGACCTGATCGTCTTCGGCAACTCGTTCTTCTCCGACATCGGCGCGGGCGCGGGCGTGTGCGGCTCGATCGCTTCCGACGGCGGGATCGTGGAGGTGTCGGCTGATGGCATCGCCTGGTGCACCGCGGCCGGGATCGCTGCGGACGGCCTGTTTCCCACGCTTGGGTACCTCGACGCGGATCCCTTCGATGCGCTCCCCGGCACGGTGGAGACGGACGCGCGGATGCCTGTCGATCCCGCGCACCGCGCACAGGCGATGTACGCGATGACATGGCCGGAGATGGTGGCCGCGTACGGGACATCCGCAGGCGGCGCCGGCATCGACCTTGGCGCTACGGGCTGCCCGACGGCGCGGTTCGTGCGCATCAGGGTGCCCGCTGCCCCGCACTCGCACGTGGAGATCGATGCCGTCAGCCGCGTCCGGCCACGGGCGCGGGCGTCGGACTTCAACGGCGATGGCGCCGTCAATGGCACGGATCTCACCGTGCTGCTTGCGCAGTTCGGCTCCAGCGGCGGCGCCGACGTCACTGGCGACGGCACCGTCGACGGATTCGACCTGGCTCAACTGCTCGCGGAGTGGACCGGCTGATGCGGCGCGCGCTCACGCTCATCGAGATCCTCGTCTGCATCGGCCTTGTGGCGGTGCTGTCGTCGCTTGCAGCCAGTGCGGTGTCGTCAGCGGTGTCCGCATCGCGTGCGGCCTCATGCGTGAGCAACTTGCGCCACCTCGGTTCCGCCGCGCACGCGTACATGTCCTCGAACCGCGAGGCGTTGCCCGCCGCCATGCTCTTCGAGCTTGATGCGGGATCGATGCGCCACGTGATGTGGGACCACGTGCGCAGGGCCGACGGGCACCACGAGCCCGGCCCGCTCTGGGTGGGCCTCGACCGGCCGTTCCATGCGATGAGGTGCCCGTGCTGCGTCCCTGCGGCGGGAGACCTCGCCGCTTCGGGCTACAACTACAACACGACGTATCTCGCGGCCGAGGGTCACTATCCGGTCATGGGCGAGGACGGCAGGATGCGCAGCGGCTGGGATGCGGTTCGGCCGGGGCTCCCGCCCTCCGCAAGGCGCCGGCCATCGGACACTGCGCTCTTTGGCGAAGGCGGATGGCGCGGCGGAACGAACCGCTTCATGCGCGCGCCCGGCGCGACCGTGGAGGGCGATTTGCCTACCGTGTACGCCGGTGGCCAGGCGTTCAGGCATCTCGGCTCAACGCACGTCTGCTGGCTCGACGGGCACGTCTCGGCCGCCAGCGTCCCCTGCGGAGGGCGACACGCCACGCCGACGCTCACGGAAGGCACGCTCGGATTCCCCGACAACGGCTTCCTCGGAGAGGATGACAGTGCGTATGACCCACGCTGAGGCGAAGCCACAGCTCCGCATCGACCGGTGCGTGTGCCATGACGTCACCTTCGCCGAGGTCGTCGAGTGGTCGAGGTCGAGCGGCTGCCGCACTGTCGAGGGGGCCGCACGAGAGTTCAAGTGCACGACCTCCTGCGGCATGTGCCTGCCGTACGTCGAATGCGCGCTCAAGACCGGCCAGACTGTCTTTCACGAGATCCTGCCGCCTGCGCGCGGCACGCAGCGCTAGAGCGCCCTGCGCAGCCCCGCACGAGCCGGCGCTGCGCGAGGATCGCCGGCATGCGGACTCCGCGACCGCCGTCGCGGGCGGCTCAGCGCCCGAAGCGCCGCGCAAGGTCATCAAGCGGGATGCGCAGCGTGGTGGGCCGGCCGTGAGGGCAGTTGGAGGCGCGCTCGATCTCATGGCGCCGCGCCAGCAGCGCGGAGATCTCATGCGGCGTCAGGCGGTCGCCTGCCTTGATCGCGGCCTTGCAGGCGCGCATGTCGAGAAGGTCGGCGACCGCCGCCTCGGAGCCGTCGCCGCAGGCAATCGCCGACGCGAGCGCGTCGTCGCAGAGCGCATCGGCCACAAACCGGGCGGCATCCATGCCGCGGCTCGCGAGGTACGTGGGAAATGCGTGCACCGCGACGGACCGCGGACCTGATGCTGCGGCCTCTATGCCCAGGCGCGCAAACAGCGGGGCCAGCCCATCGAGTCGCTCGAGCGCCGCGGGCGGCACGTCCGCTGTGGCAGGCACCAGGAACCTCTGGGATGCCAGCGTGCCGGAGGCGAGCCTCGCGCGCAGCTCCTCGAACATCACGCGCTCATGCAGCGCGTGCTGGTCGATGACCACCAGCGCGCCGTCCTCCTCGAGCACGATCCAGCTGCCCTCGACCTGCAGGAACCTCACCGTCTCGACCGCATGGACATGCGGAAGCGGCGCCGGTTCCTGCGGCGACGACTCAGGCGCTGCGGGGCGGACCTCTCGCGGCGCGGGCGAACGCATCCATGTGCCACGCGCAGCCCTGTCCGGAGCCGGCACGGCAAGCGGACGGGCGGCCGAGGGGGCCACCGCCTCGCGCGGCACCACGGCGCTTCCGAGCGCGCGTGTCAGGATCGGCGATGCGTCGCGCACGAGGTCCTCGCTGCGCAGCGCATCCTGCACCGCACGGTGCACGAGGCGGTGCGCGGCATCGGGCGCGCGCCACCGGACCTCCAGCTTCTGGGGATGCACGTTGACGTCCACAGCCCCGGGATCGCACGCGATCATCAGCACGAAGGCGGGCACGAGCGACGGCTCCGCGAGCCCGCGGTAGGCCTCGCGCGCCGCGTGCGCCAGCGATCGCTCCGTGACGGGACGGCCATTCACGAAGATCCTCTGGAAGCGGCTCGTCGAGCGCATCGCTTCGGGCCGGCACACCGCGCCGCGCAGCGACATTGCCCACTCGCCGCCCGCGCCGTCAGGCACTCGCATCTCGGCGAGCACGGGCAGCGGATCGGCGCCGAGCACATCCCCCAGCGCGCTGCGGATGCGGCCCATCAGGTCTGCGGATGCGGGCACGTCGAGTGCCGTCCTGCCGCCATGACGCAGCGAGAACGCGACCTCAGGATGCGCGAGCGCCGCGTTCACGACCGCATCGGTGATGCGACCGGACTCGGCCGAATCGGACCGCAGGAAGTGCCTGCGCGCCGGCACGTTGTCGAAGAGGTCGCGCACCTCGACCACGGTGCCTTGCCCCCCCGCCGCCGGCCGCGCCGGACTGACTTCACCGAAACTGCACACGATGGACCACGCCTCGCCCGCGCCACGCGCGCGGCTCGTGAGGGCGAGCCTGGACACCGCCGCCACCGAGCACAGCGCCTCGCCGCGGAACCCGAACGACGAAAGCGTCCACAAGTCGCTGGCGTCGCTGATCTTGCTTGTGGCGTGCGGCGCGACGGCCAGGGCGAGCTCGCCGGACGGAATCCCCGCGCCGTCGTCGCGCACGCGCACGAGCGACCTCCCGCCTGACTCGGTCTCGATGTCGATGCGCGTCGCGCCCGCATCGAGGGAGTTCTCGATGAGCTCCTTCACGACGCTTGCAGGGCGCTCGACCACCTCGCCCGCCGCGATCTGGTGCACGAGGTGTTCGGGCAGCGCGCGGATCGGCATGGCGTGCGGATATCGTACGCGTGTGCGCGAGACGGTCGTGATCGGCGACGTGCATGGCTGCGGCGAGGAGCTGCGGCTGCTGCTCGCGCGGATCGACCGGAGCGCGCCGAACGCGCGCATCGTGTTCGTGGGCGACCTGCTGACCAAGGGACCGCGGCCGGACCTTGTGGTGGACGAGATCATCCAGCGACGGCAGGCGGGATTGACGATCGACCTCGTGTGCGGGAACCATGAGCCCCGCGCGCTCGAGGCGCTGATGCGCGCCGGTCCCGACGCGGAGCTCGAGCTGCTGCCCCCACGTCTTGCCGAGATGGTCGACATCCTCGCCGACGAGGACATGCTTGACGACTCCATCGCGCTGATGCGCGAAGCGCTCTGCACCAATGTCCTCCGCGGGCCCAAGCGCAAGTGGGCTGTCGTGCACGGCGGCGTGGATCCCCGCCTTGGGCTCGACCGCACGCCTCCGCGCCGGCGCGTCACGATCAAGGGCGCGCCCGACGAGGTCGACTGGTGGTGGTCCTACGACGGTCGCGACGGGCTGCTTGTGGTGGGCCACAAGCCGCTCGCGTCCCCGCTGGTGCTCAGGCGCGCAGATGGCCGGGCGGTCGTCGTGAACGTCGACACCGGCTGCGTCTACGGGGGTGCGCTGAGCGCGTACTGGATCGAGCGGGACACCATCATCTCGGTGCCGAGCCGCCAGCGCGGCGACCGTTCGCTGCGCTCGCGACTGAGCATCAGGCCGGCGACCAGCGCATGGCAATGGGCTGCCGGCGCCCCGGTCCGAAGGCGCGCGGGCTGAGCTTGGGCACGATCGGCGCCTGCGCGCGCTTGTGCTGCGCGCTGTCGATCGCCCTGCACCAGCGCGTCACCATGGCGAGGTCAAGCCCCGAGGCGGCCGCGATGTCTCGCGCCGGAAGCTCCTGCTCCACCCATCCCCGCACGATGGCGTCGAGCTGCTCGTACGGCGGCAGCGTGTCCTGGTCGCGCTGGCCGGGCCGAAGCTCCGCGCTCGGGGCCTTCTCGATGCTCGACTGCGGGATCGCGTCCGCGGGCAGCCCGATCTCCGGCCCATGCGCGTTGATCCAGCGCGCGAGCGCGTACACGTCGGTCTTCAGCACATCCCCGATCGGGCTCATCGCGCCGCACATGTCGCCGTAGAGCGTCGCGTATCCGGTGGCGATCTCGCTCTTGTTGCCCGTCGAGAGCACCAGCGCCCCTGATGCGTTCGCCATCGTCATCAGGATGATGCCACGCAGCCGGCTCTGCATGTTCTCGTCCGCCACCCCGGAGGGCGCGCCGCCGATCGCCGTGCCGATCTGCGCCGACAGTCCTGCGTGCGCCTCGCCGATGGGCACGTGAATCGGGCTTGGCATCCCGAGCCGCGATGCGACGTCGACCGCATCGGTGACGCTGCCGTCGCTCGACCACCGGCTCGGCATGCAGACGCCACGGACCCGGTCCTTGCCGAGCGCCGCGACGGCGAGCGCCGCGACGACCGCAGAGTCGATCCCGCCGGAGAGTCCGAGGATCGCGTGCGTGTGGCCTGTCTTGCGGAAGTAGCTGCGCACCGCGCAGGTGATCGCGTGCGCCCGCTCGCGCGCCGGCGCCCAGGCATGGCTCGAGGGCGCCTCGTGCCCCGCGGCCGCATGCGCCGGCTCCCCCGCGCCGGCGGACGCGATCGCCACGCCCGACGCGAAGCGCGGTGCCCTGCGCTCGCACGCGCCGCCCGGGCTCCACACGGTCGAGCCACCGTCAAACACGAGGTCGTCCTGCGCACCGGCGGCATTGACGCTCGCCACGCGAACGCGCAGCGTCTGCGCCGTCGCGGAGAGCAGCGCATCGCGCCGGGAATCCTTGCCGACCGCGAAGGGCGAGGCGCTCAGCGCGACGAGCGTCCGGGCGCCATCCGCGACGCATGCGGCGGCAAGGTCGCGGTCGTGACCTTCGATGCCCTGCGCATCACGCGCCCGCCAGAGGTCCTCGCAGACCAGGATCCCGATGCGCTCGCTCCCGCCACTGGTCACCGGCACATCGACCACCGTATGGCTCGAGCCCGGGGTGAAGTGCCTCGGCTCGTCAAAGACGTCGTAGCTCGGGAGGTGCACCTTCGCGTGGACCGCCCTGATCTGGCCACCCCACGCGGCGACGGCTGCATTGACGAGCCGCCCGCCATCGGTCCGCCACGGCGACCCGATCACCGCAGGAAGCGGCGACTCCCGCACCACCCGCTCGAGCGACCGGATGCACCGCGGCGCGAAGTCGGCGCGCGAGAGCAGGTCGCGCGGCGGATAGCCGCAGATCGCCAGCTCCGGCGTGACCGCGAGGTCCGCGCCGGCAGCATGCGCATCGCGCAGCGACGCGAGCAAGGCATCCGCATTGCCCTCGAGATCCCCGACGATGGGGTCAGCCTGGATCAGCGCGACGCGCATGGGCACGCGCCATCAGCCGGAGGCGATGTCGCGCAGCGTGCCGCGCGCCAGCACCGCGATGCCGCGCTCGCGCAGCACGCTGTAGAGCTGCTCGGCGTGGTCGGCGCCGCGCACCTCCACCTGGCAGAGCACCTGGACCTTGGAGACGTCGGCATCGCCAAACGCGCGCTCGTGCGAGACCTGCTTCACGCTTGCGCCCGTCGACGCGATCGCGGCCGCGATGTCCGCCAGCCCGCCCGGACGGTCACGGATCACCGCAAGGAACTGGATGAGCCGCCCGTCGAGCGCGAGCCCATGCTCGATCACGCGCGAGAGCACCGCAGGGTCGATGTTGCCGCCGCACAGCACGAGCACCACGCGGCGCGCGTCGCCCACCGCGTCCCGGTGCTCCATCAGCGCCGCAAGCGCCGCAGCGCCGGCACCCTCGACCACCGCCTTCTCCATCTCCACGAGGCGCAGGATCGCAAGCGTGATCGCGCGCTC